>CBDUAW010000277.1:0-3875 GCA_965365215.1 uncultured Eudoraea sp.
ATCAGCATTAACTTTAATGATGTGTTCAACACCATGCGTTTTGCCTTCAACGGGCAGCAACCTTTTGTCCAGAATGGTCAGTTTAACTGGGAAAGTCAAAATCTTTATACGGGAATTTCCTACCGCTTTGGAAGTGGCAAAAACAGAGCTTCCAAACGCAAAAGGAGAGATAACAATACCAAACAAGGCAGTGGGGGAATATTATAAAATCAGTTGAGAGTACGTAGAAGGTGGGTTGGTTGACTTCTGCGTTCCTTTTCAACAGGAAACCCTGGCTCTATGGTCAGGGTTTTTTAGTCGCTATATCTTCGAAAATGTCTGTTTGATGCCCATCCAGACTGATGGTGTTCTTTTGTTTAAAATATTCCTGCAAACCTTCCTGGCCCTTCTCCTCTGCCCATTCCAGTAATTGCTGCCGCTCTTCTTTAAAATCCATATAAGGAACCCCCATCCCACAGGAAGTCTGTACCATTTCCAGCTGCATTTCTATAAATTGCCTGCTCCCAGGCAGTTTCGGAAATAAAGAATGATAGTGATCCCATTCGGCATCCCTGGAATGGTAAGCCCTGGCGGTACCGTACAATCTCAGTATCATCGGATTCCCTTCAAACGCACAGAACATGATCGTCATCCGTGGGTGGTGCATAAGGTGGGTTGCCGTTTCATTGCCACTTCCGGTGAGATTTAGCCAAACGATCTTGTTCTCATCGAGCACTCTGAAGGAATCAATCCCTTTTGGTGAAAGATTGATGTGTCCATCTTTCATGGCAGTAGCCACAAAAAAAACTTTTTGATCCTTGATGAAGTTTATTAAACGAGGCGTCAATGCTTTTAAACGTTTTCCCATCTTTTAGTAATTACGCCCAACGGATAATGGCACTGCCCCAGGTAAATCCGCTACCAAAAGCTGCCAGAACCACCAGGTCTCCTTCTTTGATCTTACCTTGCTCCCAGGCCTCAGTGAGGGCTATAGGGATAGAAGCTGCTGTAGTATTGCCGTACTTCATTATGTTGTTGAAGACCTGATCATCCTGTAGTCTGAATTTTTTCTGAATGAACTGTGAGATACGTAAATTGGCCTGATGCGGGATCAACATATCGATATCCGAAGGTTTGAGGTTATTCTTTTCCAAACCCTCCATAATTACCTCACTAAAACGAACAACAGCGTTTTTGAAAACAAACTGTCCGTTCATGTAAGGATAATAGGATGTCTCCTCCGGATCGTTATCCTTAATAATATCCAAAACCCATCTTTTCCCCATTCCCGGGGCTATTAGAGACAATTCTTCAGCATGGGCTCCCTCAGAATGTAAGTGAGTTGATAAGATTCCTTTCTCAGGATCCTCCTCCCTGCTAAGCACCGCAGCACCGGCTCCATCCCCGAAAATAACCGTTACCCCTCTTCCCCGGGTTGTAAAATCGAGCCCTGTGGAATGAACTTCAGAGCCTATGACCAAAACATTCTTATACATACCACTTTTGATATACTGGTCCGCCAGGGAAATACCATAGACAAATCCTGAGCATTGGTTTCTGATATCGACTGCCCCTACTGTTTTGATCCCTAAATCGCGTTGTACCAATACCCCGGGACCCGGGAAGTAATAGTCCGGGCTCAGGGTAGCAAAAACGATAAAATCGATCTCATCTTTGTCTATTCCGGCCCTCTCAATGGCCATTTTGGCCGCTTTTACACCAAGACTTGCGGTAGTATCTTCGCCCTTGATAATATGGCGTCTTTCTTTAATTCCTGTTCTTTCCTGTATCCATTCATCACTGGTATCCATCACCTTTGAAAGGTCATCATTGGTTACAACATTTTCGGGAACGTAGTATCCCAGTCCTATGATCTTTGAATTATACATTATTATGGAGTGTTAGTTAGTTTGGATTTTGTGCGGCACCTGGTTTCAATCTCGTCCGATTCCATTTTTTAAAAGTACCGAATAATCAAAAAATAGCCTAGAAAATGATAAACAAACCTGCATCCTGCCATGCCATATACTATGCACAACCACAAATAATTTGTAAATTGTTACGCTATCAAAATACCATGTGTTAGTGCTACTAATTTAAATATTTCAAAACAATGAAACGAATACTTCCTATCCTCTTTCTGCTATGTACAACATTTGCTATTTCCCAGGAAAAGCTCGAATACCAAAAACCCTCATCTGAAATTCTGGACCTTGTAGATGTTCCCCGGGCTCCGGCGGTATGGATCACGGAAGATACAGATCATATGATACTCCTATACCGGGATAGTTATAAAACAATACAGGAGCTTTCAGAACAGGAATTGCGACTGGCCGGTCTCAGGATCAACCCCAAAACCAATATTGGCAGCCGAACCACTTACTATAACAATGTTATGGTAAAGCGTACCAGAGAAAAGGAAGCCAGGCAAGTAATGGGATTGCCGGAAAATCCACGACTGTCTAATTTCAGTTTGTCTCCGGACGAATCCAAACTGGCCTTAACCCATACCACCGCGGATGGGGTAGAATTATGGGTACTGGATCTGGAAAAAGCCTCGGCAAAAAAACTTACAGAAGCTGGTTTAAATGCCAACTTAAGAGATGTAATTAACTGGTTTAAGGATGGGGATGCCGTATTGGTTAAAATGCTCCCAGACAACCGAGCAACACTCATCAATACGGCGCAAATGGTCCCAGAAGGCCCTACCATATCTTCCAATGCAGGTAAAAAAGCACAAAACAGAACGTACCAGGATCTATTGAAAAACCCAGCCGATGAAGCAAACTTTGAACAACTGGCAAGGTCAACGCTTTTCCGTGTTAACATGAAGGGTGAGAAAGAAATGTGGGGGGCTACAGACATGTATAGGAGCATTGAATTTTCCCCAAACGGAGAATATGTTATAGTGGTTACGGTAAACAAGCCGTTCTCCTATCTGGTACCTTACTATCGATTTCCATCCACTACAACTGTTTATAATAAAGATGGCTCAAAGCTGAAAACGCTATTGGAGGTTCCCCTGATTGAAGATCTTCCTAAGGGATTTATGGCCGTCAGGACCGGAATGAGAGAAATTAGCTGGAGAAAAGATGTGCCAGCCTCTCTGGTATATGTAGAGGCTCTGGACGGAGGTGACCCTGAAAATGAGGTAGCCTATAGGGATGAAGTATTCCTTCTGGATGCTCCGTTTACAGGTAATGGCAAAAGTATCCTAAAAACAAAAAACCGATATTCCTATATCCAATGGGGTACCAAGAACACGGCCATCGCTTTTGACTACTGGTGGAACAACAGGAATACCAAAACCTATGTTTTTGATCCGTCTGATGCCTCCATCCCTTCGGAAATGATCTCAGATCGGAACTACCAGGATGTTTACAGTGATCCCGGAGAATTTGCAACAACCCGCAATGATTTTGGGGAAGAAGTTCTGGCAATAGACCAGAAAAATAGCGCCTATCTGCTAGGGGCCGGATATTCTGAGAACGGACAATTCCCCTTTGTGGACCGCCTGAATCTCAAATCCCTAAATAAGACCAGGCTATACGAATCCAAACTCAACGACAAAAAAGAAAGTTTGGTTGGGTATGATTTCCGCAAGGATGAATTGTTGGTAAGGCTCGAATCAAAAAGCGAGTACCCAAATTATTTTTATAAAAGCCTTGTAAAAAGAAAGGGGCCGGAACAGCTAACCTTTTTTCAAAATCCATTTAAAAGCCTGCAGGATGTACACAAGGAGGTAATTACCTACACCAGGGAAGATGGCCTGGAACTTACAGGAACCCTGTACCTACCTGTTGGCTATGACAAGGATAAAAAGGAAAAAATGCCAATGATCTTATGGGCATACCCCAGAGAGTTTAAGGATAAGAACAGCGCTTCTCAGAATACTC
>CBDUAW010000278.1:0-3851 GCA_965365215.1 uncultured Eudoraea sp.
AATAACATGGCTTAGATCCCCGCCTGCATCCCGTACCGTAGTGACCCCGTTGGCCAGGAATAATTTCAGTAACTTTTTATTTTCAGCTATAAGTGAATCCCCGCCCCGGAAATGTACGTGGTTATCCCAAAACCCCGGAAGGATAAAAAGTTGGCTTGCATCAATGGTTCTGGTGGCCGAAATAGCTTTTTCTTCCTCTGTCGGAATTACTATTACAATCCGGTCCTCTTTAATAAAAATGTCCTGCGAGGTCACAGAACCGGTTTCAAGGTCGATTGTATTTCCTCCCAGAATCGCGAGGTCCACTTGCAATTTTTCGGCTTGTTGGCAGCCCGCAAGCATTAGAACACATACCACAAAGAGTACGCTTATGAGTTTCTGCATGAATTCTGTTTGTGCTGTCCCTTAAGGTAAAAAGAATTAACGATTTATATATCTCCGAATGGCGATAAAAACAAATATTAAAAAGGAATAGACGATAAAAAAGCGGAGGATATAGTCTTCCAATTGAAGCACCAGCATAACCCCTATTAATAGCAACTGAAAACCAAGGCCAAAAGTAGAAACGGCAGTCATTAACCAATTCGGAAGGGTTTTGCTGTACGAAGCGCCACGATCCAGGGCATAGATAATCTGGTCAAAGAATCCGTAGAAAACCTGATATAGCCTGAATAATACTGTTACATGACGCTGATTTTCACCCTGCATGGCGCTTGGGATATCAGTTTCAAAGATCCTGCTCGTGGTATCTCCATCATACCTATTCTTCAGGATGGCATAATAGTAGTTGTAAAGAGTACCCTGTAACTGAAGGCCCACGAATGCCAGGAGGGCATAAAGTTCCGAGCCGTTAGTTATATACCAAATGCTTATCAGGATCAGGATGTTGAGGATTATATCGGAAACGGAATCCAGAAAGCGACCGGTGTATGAAGGTGTATTCTTAACCCTGGCCAGTTCTCCATCTGCAGCGTCCAGTACTGATTTAAGGATCAGAAAAAATATGGCAGCCCAAAAGTAATGAAGGAGAATACAAATCACTGCCATTAATCCGCAAAGGACAAAGGCCAGAGTAAGGTGGACTGGTGTAAAGGACGTATTTTGCAAGCCTAGTGCAATGCGTTTGGCAAGGGGTCGTCCGTAGTCAGAAAGGTCTAAAAACCGTTTATCATCAGGGAGCTTAGACATGGTTCTGTCCCGAGAAGCCATTTAGTCCAGAACGAGAACACGCTAGCTGGATACCTGGCATCCGGGCATTTCAAAGGTAACCCAAAATTTAAAAAAAGGAATTCTAAAATTCAAATTTCCCTGGACTTCTTATTGGCGGCACACAGACGGACTATTTCGCTTATTCTCTTCATTCTGGTATCCGGTCTTTTGGCGTGGTTGAGCCAATAGAGGTAGCTTTTTTGATGTGTTCTGCTAAAATTCTTGAAGTTTATAAGGGCTTTCGGTGCTGCGTCAAAAGCTGCTTGCAGATCTTCCGGGATCACGCCGTTTTCAACATCATCCAGGGCTGTCCAGGAACCATTCTCTTTTGCAGCTGCAATTGTATCCAAGCCACTTTGGTGCATTAGTCCGGCAGCTTCTAATTCCTCAATGTATTGCTTATTTACCTTGCTCCAAACGCTTTTAGGTTTTCTTGGACAGAAATACTGTCGGCGTTTCCCATTCCCCAGGCTTTTAACCGTACTGTCTATCCACCCGTAACATAGGGCGACTTTTACGGCCTCTTCCCAGCGCATGCTGTCTGCTTCGTGGTCTACTTTGTAAAATATAAGATAAACCCCCTTAGAGGTGTCATGGTTTTCATGAAGCCATTGACGCCATTCCAGATCCTTCTTAAAATAGAGTTCGGGTAACTGTGTCATTGAAGAACTTATTTGATACCTTGGAATTTAAGACAAACAATACCTATATTTAGGTTCTTCTAAGATATAAACAATTCACATGAAAAAATCATTTTGGTTTGCCCTGATCATAGTCGGAGCAGTGCTTATAGGATGCAAAAATAAGAGAGAAGGGGCCCCAAAGGTCCTTGTCTTTTCAAAAACAATGGGCTTTAAACACGCCTCTATCCCCAGTGGTATTGCCGCTGTGCAAAAACTTGGAGACGAAAATAATATTGTGGTAGACACTACCAAGAATGCGGAACTCTTCAATGATGAGAACCTGGCACAGTATTCGGCCATCATTTTTCTGAGTACTACCGGAAATGTTCTGGATCATAAACAGGAAGCCGCATTTGAAAGGTATATCCAGGCCGGTGGAGGATTTGTAGGGGTGCATGCGGCTACGGACACGGAATACGATTGGAATTGGTATGGCAAACTCGTAGGAGCCTATTTCGAGAGCCATCCTTCCGGCACTCCCGAGGCAGATTTTATTATTAAGGATCAGAATTTTATCGCTACTCAGCACTTTCAGGATACCGTGTGGCACCGTACCGACGAGTTATACAATTTCAAAAAGATGAATCCTGATGTCAATGTCCTGATGACCGTTGACGAGAGTACCTATGAGGGGGGAACCAATGGGGATTATCATCCTATGAGTTGGTACCACCAATATGATGGTGGCCGTGCTTTCTACACTGCTGCAGGACATACAGATGAAAGTTTTAGTGAACCTGAATTTTTGCAGCATCTCCTGGGAGGGATCCAATACGCCATTGGAGACAACTTAAAATTGGACTACAAAAAAGCAACTTCCATGATCCCGCCAGATGCAGACCGATTCAGCAAGACGGTACTGGTAGGTGGTAACGTATTTACGGAACCAACAGAAATGACTATCCTGCCTAATAATGAAGTACTCATTGCCCAGCGAAGAGGGGAGATCATGCATTATGATCCGAAGACCAATGAACTTAAGCAGGTAGCTCAGTTAGATGTATATCACAAGACCCTGGAAGCTGAGGGCGTAAATGCAGAAGAGGGCTTAATGGGACTCCAAAAGGATCCGAACTATGCTGAAAACTACTGGGTGTACGCATACTTTTCTCCAACTGGAGAAGAATGGGTAAACCGGCTTTCTCGGTTTCAATTCAAGGATGGGGTTTTTGACCTGGATTCAGAACAGGTGATTCTCGACGTTGAGAGTCAACGCGAAATTTGTTGTCATACCGGAGGTTCCATAGCCTTTGGCCCTGACAACCTCCTTTACCTTTCCACTGGCGATAACACTACCCCCTTCAACGAACCGCAGGTTAAATATGTTCACAATGGATATGGTCCCATGAATGATATTCCGGGACATGAACAGTACGATGCAAGAAGATCATCTGGGAACACCAATGATTTGAGAGGAAAGATTCTCAGAATAAAAGTGAATGAGGATGGCTCATACGATATCCCCGATGGCAACCTGTTTCCCAAAGGGACCGAGAAGACGCGTCCTGAGATTTATACCATGGGGCATAGAAATCCTTACCGCATCTCGGTAGATCCCAGAAATGGTTATGTCTACTGGGGCGATGTTGGTCCTGATGCCAGGGTAGATAGTATTGCTACAAGGGGCCCAATGGGATATGACGAAATGAACCAGGCCCGTGAAGCAGGGAATTTCGGATGGCCTATGTTTATTGCCAATAATAAGCCTTATGTGGCCTATAATTATGAAACCGGCACCAGTGGAGATGCCTATGATCCGGAAAAACCCATCAATAATTCCAGGAATAATACCGGACTGGTTGAACTGCCAAAGGCCATGGGGGCTTATGTGTATTACCCATACGGGGAATCCGCAGATTTTCCCCAGGTGGGTACCGGAGGGAGAAATGCCATGGCGGGTCCTGTATATTATACGGATCTCTACAACGGTGATAATGTACTTCCGGAGTATTATAACGG
>CBDUAW010000279.1:0-3841 GCA_965365215.1 uncultured Eudoraea sp.
TGGGGCAAATCTGCCGATGCCTCTTTAATAGCAACAATGTTTTCTATTTCCGTAGCTAAACGTATAGCCGTATCCGGGGTAATATTGCTTCCTGTGCGACCTGGCACATTGTATAAAATTAAAGGAATTGGTGAGGCTTCCGCCAGGGCTTTGAAATGACGATAAATCCCTTCCTGTGAGGGTTTATTGTAATATGGGGATACCGATAAAACAGCTGTAAATTCTGAAAGATCGCCAGCTTGCAACTCCTTTACAAGCTCAGCTGTGTTATTACCGCCGATGCCTATAACCAGGGGCAATTTGCCATCGTTAGCCTCCACCACGGTTTTAGCTACCAATTTCTTTTCCTCTTTATTCAGGGTTACTGATTCTCCGGTAGTACCCAAAACTACCAGATAATCTACTCCGCCTTCAATACAATGGTGCACCACCCTTTTCAAACTGTCTGTATCTATGGAAAGATCATTGTTGAAGGGGGTAATCAGAGCTACTCCTGTCCCGATTAATTCTTTCATGCTGGTATCTCCTGCATTACGTGCAGGTATTTTTTCATTTCCTTTTTAAATACATCAAAATCCTTGATAGTAGCATCCAGGATAATATCATTAAAGGTCTTATCAACTTCCGCAAAGCCAACCTTAATCCGTGCTTTGGTCTTTATGGTCATCAGTTGCAGCATAAGATTCTTCTGAGTGTAATAATTAATCAGCAAATCGTATTCCCTGCTGAGGAACTCCAGTGCATATCCGTTTTGTATTTCCCCATTCCAGCCCAGATCCTTATCGGAAAAAATTGGTGTTGCATAAGGCGAATTCTTGTCGTAATAATTTTTATACCCAATTATTTTAACTGCATTGGGACGTAATTCAAACAGATCAACAAACTCATAAAAAGCCTCAGCATTGGGAAACTTATCCAGATCCACTATTACTCCCACTGACTTTATTCCCCTTTTATTATGGAAAACTTTAGGTGGACTCTGTAATTCTTCTTTTAAAAATTTGAGCCCCGATTTGTATTTAAACTTGTCTTTAAGTCCCTTTAAAAACATGTATCTTTACATTTTTACAAATGTAACTAATATCCATGCATCTCTGACGTGAAGATAAAAAGCTTAATGAATTTAAAAACACAACATTTTGTTTCATTTGTAACAATTTTATTTATATGCAGTTGTAAGCAGGGCCCGGCTGCACTCACAGAGATTCACGGAAAACAGCTTCTTATAGGGGATTCTATTAAACCGCTTGATTCATTAGAACAATTTGTGGCCCCTTATCGCAATCGCGTTAATGAAGTCCTGGACAGTACGCTAGCCTATGCCCCTTATGACATCACAAAAAATGATGGTAAATTAAATACGACTGCAGGGAATCTTATGGCCGACATAGTCCTTGAACAGATTGGCCCCGTATTTAAAGCCCGTACCGGCAAAGAAATAGATTTTGTATTGTTAAACCATGGAGGTATCAGGAGTATAATTTCGGCCGGTAATGTAAGTGCCAGGACCGCTTATGAAATCATGCCTTTTGAAAATATGATTGTTGTTGCAGAACTGAACGGGCCTTCGGTCAGGGAAATGATAGGTTTCCTGGTCCAGGCTAATAGGGCGCATCCCATAGCAGGAATGCAGATCACACTTTCTTCGGAAAATGAACTACAATCCGTTAATATTAAAGGCGCACCTTTTGATGAAAACAGAACATACTTCGTGGCTACCTCAGATTATTTAGTTAAGGGTGGAGATAATATGGGGTTTTTCCGTGATGGGCTTAAAATTATCCCTACAGATTACAAATTGAGAAATGCCCTAATAGACTATTTTAAAAAAGCAGATACGCTAAAACCTGTAGTTGATAATCGGTTTATTCAAAATGATCCTTAATGGAACGACGACAATTTCTTGGGAAAGCCATTGCCGGCACTACAATGTTGGGACTTACCGGCCTCCCGCTTGCATCATGCAAAAGTATTGGACGAAAACATATTACCATATTGCACACCAATGATGTACATAGCCATATTGATCCTTTTCCGGCAGATCATTCTGCGTTTGCAAAATTGGGAGGAGTCGCAAAACGTGCGGCCTTAATCGAAGAAATTCGCAAAGAAAATCCTAATACACTGCTCTTCGATGCCGGGGATATTTTTCAGGGAACACCTTACTTTAACTTTTATGGTGGAGAACTGGAGTTTCGTTTAATGAGTAAGATGCGGTACGATGCAGCCACTATTGGTAATCATGATTTCGACAATGGGATAGAAGGCTTGCTTGCGCAATTGCCCTATGCCAGTTTCCAAATGATCTCTGCCAACTACAATTTCCAAAATACGGTGCTGGATGGTTTTGTAACGCCCTACAAAGTATACAATCTGGATGGTATCCGAGTTGGTGTTTTTGGCCTTGGAATAAAGCTGGAAGGTCTGGTAACACCCGATCTTTATAAGGAAACCAAATACCTGGACCCACTGGAGGTAGGTCTTGATATGGCCCGAATTCTGAAAGAAGAAGAACAATGCGACCTTGTGGTGGCCCTTTCCCACCTGGGTTATGAATATAAGAATCCGCAGCGGGCAAGTGATATGAAACTGGCAAGGGAAACCGAGAATATTGATCTGATCATTGGTGGCCATACCCATACATTTCTCGAAAAACCCGTTGTACGCCTTAACAGGAAGGAGAACAAGGTGTTAATCAATCAGGTGGGCTGTTATGGGATCAATCTGGGCAGAATTGATTTCTGGTTTGAAAAAAAGAAGGAGAAGCAAGGTAAAGGAGTTAGCATTGAGGTTTAACAGCTAATAGCCGAATAACGGATTTCAGATGGCAAAAATTACTGGCATTGTAATTCCGGGCCATGGGGTGGCTTCCGGTATAGGAGAAGATCTCAGATATCCCGAGGGTACGCTTATATTACAAATCCCATATTTTGCAAAGCAGGGGTTAGACCTTACTCCTTATTTCAGGGGCACAATAAATCTCGATATAGGGCCCTTTAGCTATACCATCGGGAAACCCAAATATTTCTTCAAAGCCATAGACTGGTCGGAATATATCCCTCCGGAAAATTTTTACTTCTTTGAAGTATCTGCCATCCATAATTCCAAAAGCTACCAGGGCTATGTTTATATGCCCGATCCCGCTACCAAGAGGGATCACATACAGGATGAAAACACCCTGGAGCTGATCCTGCCTAAAATCGGAGGATTGCAGGAAGGAGACCAGGTATTTCTTGAGGTTCCTGAAGGACAATTGACTTTTAAAAACAAGCGGATTTGAGCCCTGTTCTGTGGGATGAAATTAGTACCTTTATCTAACTACCAAAGACACTAATATGACCAAAGTTAATGCATATGCCGCAGAAGTTGCCGGCGCTGAATTAAAACCATTTTCCTACAAGCTGGGGCCTCTTGGAAGTGAAGAGGTAGATATAAAAGTACATTACTGCGGTATTTGTCATTCTGATCTCAGTATGCTAAATAATGATTGGGGGATGACCCAATATCCCTTCGTCCCCGGGCATGAAGTTGTTGGAGAAGTACTTGCCATTGGAGATGAAGTAAAATCTGTTGCCAAGGGAGACTTGGTAGGCCTGGGCTGGAATTCGGCTTCCTGTATGCACTGCCCTCAATGCATGGGTGGGGATCATCACCTGTGTAATACTGTAGAAGGAACTATTGTGGGACGTCATGGCGGCTTTGCCGACAAAGTAAGAGCGCACTGGTCATGGACTATTCCACTACCTGAGGGAACCAACCTGCAAAAAGCCGGACCTTTGTTTTGTGGCGGCATTACTGTTTTTAACCCAATTATTTTCGGAGGAGGAAAGCCCACAGATAA
>CBDUAW010000280.1:0-3835 GCA_965365215.1 uncultured Eudoraea sp.
TTGTTCTTTATGTATGGTACGATAATGAATACGGCTATGCACATCAGGTTATCAGACTGGCGAAATACATCTCAAAAGTCCGCCGTTATACCTATTACTAGTCTCTCTCGGCAAAAGAATTGATGACTGTTTGTAACAATTAAGATCTTCTCCCGATGATAATTGGAATTTTTTTTCATTATTGCTAATATTGAATTACTTTAGTTCCTCTCTAAATCATGTTTTTTAACCTCAGAACCATTAAGATGAACAACGGAAAGCTTTTCCTTTTACCATTTGCCTTGCTGCTATGTAATTTACAATTTGGACAGGTACAAAATCAGGAAGAATTATCTCTGGACAAAGGAACTATTGATAGTCAGTTTGAATATCTCTACAAGCGCTCTGGAAATTACCGTGCCGAAGGCAAGCGCTACGAAGTAGTACGAACCCTTAACCTTGACAAACTCAGAAAAAACGTTTTAGATTCGCTCAATGCGTTTTCCAAAAATGAAGCTCAATTGAAGGCTACAATTTCTGAAAATGAGACCACTATTTCGTCCCTGAACAAGAAATTGGCCGACACTACGAATGACCTTACTAATGTTACAGAGCAAAAGGACAGCATGTCTTTCTTTGGAGCTATGGTTTCCAAGGGTACCTATAACCTTATTCTTTGGACCCTGATTGGTGGCTTATTCCTGTTGTTACTGCTATTTATCTACAAGTTCAGGAACAGTAATTATTTAACTCAGGAAGCCAAGGTACGCTTGTCAGAATTGGAATTGGAATATGAAGACCATAGGAGACGCGCATTGGAAAGGGAGCAAAAAATAAGCAGGCAGCTTCAGGATGAGATTAATAAATACAAGAAATCAAAATAATCAATAGCTCCTCCGGGGGCTTTTTTTTATCTCTTTATGAAGATTATTAAAGCATCGGCAAAGGATATACCCATGGTAGCTCCCCTTTTTGACCAATACCGTATTTTTTATGAGCAAGACTCAGACCCTGAAGGGGCAAACGCCTTTTTGGCCGCTCGCTTAAGCAAGAATGAGTCGGTCATATTTTTGGCCATAAAGGATGGGAATACCGTAGGTTTCACCCAGCTCTATCCCTCTTTTTCCTCTGTAGGAATGCAGGCCATATATATTTTAAACGATTTATATGTAGAAAGGGAATACAGGAAACTGGGAATTGGCGAATCCTTACTGGAGAAGGCAAAAGAATATTGTATTGCACAAGGAAGCAAGGGACTGGCACTTGAAACTGCAATAGACAATCCTGCCCAGCAACTATATGAGCGACTGGGATGGGAAAGAGATACGCATTGTTTTCATTACTTTTGGACCGCTCCTTAATACGGCAAGTGCTAAAATCTACTAACCTATGAGAATAGATATCATAACCGTACTTCCGGAACTATTGAAAAGTCCGTTTGATGCGTCCATTTTAAAACGAGCTAAGGACAAAGGACTTGTAGAAGTTTATTTGCATAATCTTCGCGATTATACTGATGATAATTACAAGCAGGTTGATGATTATCAATTTGGGGGTGGAGCTGGAATGGTGTTGATGATAGAACCTATAGACCTGTGTATCTCTAAATTGAAAGCAGAGAGAGAATACGATGAAATAATTTACATGACGCCAGATGGGGAAACCCTCAATCAGAAGATGGCCAATTCCTTATCATTGCTAAAGAATATTATAATTTTATGCGGGCATTATAAAGGCGTAGATCAAAGGGTGAGAGATTCCTTAATTACGAAAGAAATTTCTATTGGAGACTATGTACTTTCTGGCGGGGAACTAGGGGCCGCAGTTCTTTCCGATGCAATAATCAGGTTACTACCCGGAGTACTGAATGATGAAACATCGGCCCTGACGGATACTTTTCAGGATAATCTCCTCGCGCCACCGGTATACACCAGGCCCAGAGATTACAAAGGTCTGGGTGTTCCGGAAGTCTTACTGAGTGGCAATTTTCCGGAGATTGAGAAATGGCGCGAGCAAGAAGCTTTAAAGAGAACTGAAAAATTACGTCCCGATTTGTTGAAATAACGAGCATGCCTGCGGGTCAAAATTTTGCTAAAAACCCTTGTAGGTTATAATTTATGGCCTATTTTTGCACACGATTAAAATTAACCTCTGACGAAATACGTGAACGTTGGTTTTAATAAACAATAAAACATCCAAAATGGAATCACTAATTAATTTTGTAGAAAACGAATTCGTATCAAAAAAGGAATTTCCGGCTTTTTCATCCGGAGATACCATTACGGTTTACTACGAAATCAAGGAAGGCGAGAAGACCAGAACCCAGTTCTTTAAAGGAGTTGTAGTACAAAGACGCGGAAAAGGAGCTACAGAAACGTTTACAATTCGCAAAATGTCAGGAACCGTTGGTGTTGAAAGGATATTCCCAATCAACATGCCGGCCCTTCAAAAAATTGAAATCAACAAACGTGGAAAAGTGCGTAGAGCACGTATCTTCTATTTCAGAGGCCTTACCGGTAAAAAAGCGAGGATTAAAGAAATCCGAGGATAAAGAAACCAAACTCAAAAACAAAACCCTGATAGAAAACTATCAGGGTTTTTTTGTGCTTTTTCAACCTAATTTTAATGCTCCGCAGCGATATGTTTTTTTTCAAATTCCAAAATGGTTGTCTTAATAATGTCAACACATTCCATTAACTGATCTTCTGTCATTACCAATGGAGGCGCAAACCGTATAATATTACCATGAGTAGGTTTCGCTAAAAGGCCATTTTCCTTAAGTGCTAAACAAATTTCCCAGGCTGTGGAACTATCCTCTGTGTCGTTAATTACTATGGCATTTAACAAGCCTTTTCCCCTGACTAAAGTAACCCATGGTGTTTGTTTAATTAGTTTGTTCATCTCCTCCCGGAAAATTTTACCAAGCGCTTCTGCTTTCTCTGCCAGCTCTTCTTCCTTTACCACTTCCAGTGAAGCCATTGCCACAGCACAGGCAATAGGGTTTCCACCAAAGGTAGACCCATGGTTTCCTGGTCTTATGACCTCCATAATTTCATTATTCGCCAATACAGCCGACACCGGGAACACTCCTCCAGACAATGCCTTCCCCAAAATAAGGATATCGGGTTTTACTTCAGGAGTACCACTGCATAATTTATCCGGACAGGTGCAATTTCCACAGGAGGCTAATAACCTTCCTGTCCGGGCTATTCCAGTCTGTACTTCATCAGATATGAACAGCACATTTCTTTCTTTGCACATCTTATGCGCCTCACTTAAATAATCCGCATCCGGCACATAAACCCCGGCTTCACCCTGTATAGGTTCTACCAGGAAGGCAGCGACTTTATCGTCTTCCAGGGCTTCCCTCAAGGCATAGAGGTCATTGTATCTGATAGAGATAATACCAGGGGTGAACGGCCCGAAATTCTCTGTGGCCACAGGGTCATTTGATGCAGAAATAATGGTAATAGTTCTACCGTGAAAATTATTTTGACAAACAATCACCTTAGCCTGGTTGGAATGAATCCCCTTTTTCTCATAGCCCCATTTCCTGGCAAGTTTAATAGCTGTTTCTACCGCTTCAGCTCCTGTATTCATTGGGAGTACCTTATCGAACCCAAAAAATTCTGTAACGTATTTTTCATACTGGCCCAGCATATCATTGTAAAATGCTCTTGATGTTAGGGTAAGTTTTTCGGCCTGCGACTTTAAGGCGTTGATGATTTTAGGGTGACAATGGCCTTGATTAACAGCAGAATATGCCGATAAAAAATCGAAGTACTTCTTTCCTTCAACATCCCAAACATAGACACCCTCTCCCCTGCTTAAAACAACAGGCAGCGGATGATAGTTC
>CBDUAW010000281.1:0-3829 GCA_965365215.1 uncultured Eudoraea sp.
GGAAGCATATGATTTTTATAAGCGATGGAATGATCCCGATTTTCCTCGCTTCCTGATCATTGAAATTCAACATCCCACGCCCTATTATGACGATTCCTATGCCGTTAACTCTGCCAGTCAGGGGCCATATGGAGATGCCATTACCTATGAGCTCATACCACATATAGAGAAAGAGTTCCGCGGAATGGGACAAGGCTGGTCCAGATTCCTTTACGGAGGTTCTACCGGGGGTTGGGAAGCGCTCGCGGTACAGGTTAAATACCCTGAAGAATACAACGGTTGTTTTGCGGCCTGTCCGGATCCTATTGATTTCAGGGCCTATTGCCTAACCGATATCTATGAGGACAAAAATGCCTATTTCTATGAAAGCAATCACAAAACCCTCGAAGTTCCCGGGCACAGGGATAATCTGGGCCAGATACAAACAACTATAAGGGAGTATAACCACCTGGAGCTTGTTCTGGGAGATAAATCCCGTTCCGGACAGCAGTGGGATATCTGGGAAGCCACTTATTCTCCTCAGGGGGAAGATGGGTATCCGCATAGGTTATGGGATAAAATGACGGGAGATATTGACCACGAGGTAGCGGAATATTGGAAAGAGAATTATGATCTGAGGTATATTTTGGAGCGCGATTGGGATAAACTGGGAGATCAGTTAAAAGGTAAAATCCATATCTATTGCGGCGATATGGATAATTACTACCTGAATAACGCCGTGTATCTGATGGAAGATTTCCTTGAGAACACCACAGATCCCTATTATGAGGGGGAAATTCTATATGGCGACCGGGCAGAACACTGTTGGAATGGCGATCCCGAACTACCCAACCATATTAGCAGATTGCGATATAACAGCATGTATGTTCCCAAGATTATGAAGAGAATAGCCGAAAGTGCACCCGCTGGGGCCGACCTACAAAGCTGGAGATATCAATAGTAATTTGGATAAAAGCAAAAGCAAATGAATTTAGGGTTTAGAAATATTGGTTTATTTTTTTCGGTTTTATTTTTTTCGTTCTCAGTAACATCTCAGGAATACAGAAACATATCACAAAAAGAGCTCAGAAGTAAAATCGAGGGATATTGGTTGGGGCAGCTGGTTGGCAATTATATGGGGTTTCCCTTTGAATTTGTATTCAGTGAAGAACCGGCTCCGGTTTTTGTAGATCGCTATTACAATGTAACAGATTCTGCCGGGATAAAAATGAACCATACAGACCGGAGAGGAAATGTAAACATCTTCGCGGATGCCCTGGGCGGGGCCTGGAGCGATGACGATTCAGATATTGAATTTGTGACCTTGCACGCAGTGGAGGAACACGGACTGGATATTACTTACGAAGATATTACCGACGCCTGGAAAAAGCATATCAATCGTTTTATCTGGGTGAGCAACCGTAAGGCCAGGGACCTGATGGAAGAGGGCCTCATTGCCCCTGAAACGGGAAAAAAAGAAAACAATCCCTATTGGTTTGCCATTGACCCTCAGCTGGTAAATGAGATTTGGAGCGCATTTTACCCCGGGATGGTAAAACAGGCAGTAGCAAGAGCGGAATGGAGTGCAAGGATTACCAGCGATGATTGGGGGACGCATCCCACTATGTTTTACGCAGCCCTGTATAGTGCAGCATTTTTTGAGAGTGATATCGACAAGCTATACACAATCGGGATGTCTTATATCCCGGATTCCAGTCCCTTTAAACAAGGACTCCGGGATGTGAGAAAATGGCATGGAGCGCATAAGGATTGGAAGGTAACACGCGAATTGATTAAAAATAACTATTTCAAATATCCCGAGGTAGTTGAAAATCCATGGTATCATGAGGTCTCCGCCATGGTAAACGGCCTGTGCGGAGCAATGGCCATTCTCTACGGAGAAGGGGATTTTATAAAAACCACTGGTATAGCGGTAAGCGCAGGCTATGATTGTGATAATCAGGGAGCAACCTGTGCTGGGTTTATTGGGGTTTTAAATGGGGCTTCCACAATTCCAAAAGAACTTACCCATAATATGGGGTATAACGATACATGGGAACAACCCTTCAACAATCAATATATAAACTACTCCCGGGATGGTTTACCTAATCTTACCTATATCTCAGATATCATAGACCGTATAATGGCAGTAGCAGAAAAAGCCATTCTTACCAATGGGGGTAAGAAAATAGTGGTAGACGGGGAAACGATATATCAGGTTAAATCATAGAAAAATGGAATACAGAGTTTTTGGAAAAACAGGCTGGCTTGTTAGCGAGATAGGTTATGGAATGTGGGGAATGGGCGGCTGGAAGGAATCGGATGACAAACTATCTGCTAAGGCCCTGGATACAGCAGTGGAAAATGGGGTAAACTTTTTTGATACCGCCTGGGGCTACGGAGAAGGACATAGCGAAAGGTTACTTGGTAAATTGCTAAAGCGCAATTCAGATGTAAAACTGTATACGGCCAGTAAAATTCCACCAAAGAATTTTAAATGGCCGGCAAAGGCAGAATACCCTATGAAAGAATCGTATCCTGCAGAGCACGTTCTGGAGTATACCCATAAGACACTTAAGAACCTGAAAAGGGAACAAATAGATCTTATGCAGTTTCATACCTGGGACGACAGTTGGACCCCCCAGGAAGAGTGGCGGAGGACTGTTGAAGATTTGAAAGCTTCAGGGAAAGTGGGTGCAATGGGTATTAGTATGAATAGATGGGAGCCGGAAAACGGGATAGAGGCCTTGAAAACCGGGTTGATAGATGCAGTGCAGGTTATCTACAATATCTTTGACCAGGCCCCGGAAGACGTGCTCTTTCCACTATGCAAAAAATTAAATATTGCCGTTATCGCCAGGGTTCCGTTTGATGAGGGAACCTTAACAGGGACTATTAAAGAGGATACTGTTTTCCCGGAAGGCGACTGGAGAGCTACTTATTTTGTTCCGGAAAATCTGAAAGCAAGCGCTGAGAAAGCAGATTTGCTTAGACCGGTGGTGCCTCATGGTATGACCATGGCCGAAATGGCCCTGAGGTTTATTTTAATGAATGAAACGGTGGGGACAGTGATTCCGGGAATGCGTAAACTTAGAAACGTACATTCTAACGTAAATACGAGTGATGGACTGGGCCTGCCAAATGAAGTCTATCAAGAATTGCGTAATCATCGATGGGACCGCAAGCCAACTGCATGGTCTCAATAGCACAATAATAATATGGACATAAAAAAACTAATATCTCAGGTTATTGCAGCAGTAGTTCTTTACACCGTAATCTCGGTGGTCCTGGAAAAGGATTACACTACGGATACTTGGATCAATGAAGGAAAGGAAGCCCTGATCTTCGGGTTGGTTTTTGGGATATTAATGTGGCTTAGAGAACGGTTTCGAAAAAACCAAAAAGACTGAGCCCTACTTCGCAAACAATTGTGCCATATCCTTAAAAGCCTTAAACTCCAGTGCATTCCCTGCGGGGTCCAGGAAGAACATAGTAGCTTGTTCTCCTGTTTGTCCCGCGAAACGGATGTATGGTTCAATCACAAAGGAAATTCCCTTATTTCGAAGGGTTTCCGCAAAGGAATGGAAGGTCTCCCATGGGAGCACAACCCCGTAATGCGGTACCGGGACATTCTTGCCATCTACCGGATTGGTATGTAAATCTTCCTCACTTTTTGGTTTGTAATGAATAACCAACTGGTGTCCAAATAGGTTAAAATCTACCCATTGGTCACTGCTTCTTCCTTCTTCACAATTGAGTATTTCACCATAGAATTTTCGGCATTCTGCCAGATTATGAACCGGGATGGCGATGTGGAAAGGAGATAATATAGGCATGACAACTATTTTTG
>CBDUAW010000282.1:0-3825 GCA_965365215.1 uncultured Eudoraea sp.
TACTTTTTAGGATAACAGAAGAATCAGAACCTGCAAGTCCGTAGAAGATCCTTGATTTAAATAATATTCCCTATCTGCTACCCTGATTTCCAGGTAATTTTCCGGAGAAGGTAGCAGATAAGGAGGAATAGCATAACAGGTCTTTATTAGTTCTTCAAATAGTTCTGGAGTTCTGCGATCTTTTCTGCGGAATTGAATTTTCCACCGTAAAAAGAAGTTACCGTGGCCGAAGTGTCGTCCTGTATCCCCCTTGAAGATACACACAGATGCTTGGCATCTATAATTACGGCTACATCCTCTGTAGCGAGCAATTGCTGCAACTCAGTACCAATCTGATTAGTTAGTCTTTCCTGTACCTGAGGCCTTTTGGCATAATATTGTACAATGCGGTTTAGCTTTGAAAGACCTATTACCTTCCCTGATGAAATATAGGCAACATGTGCTTTCCCAATAATTGGAACAAAGTGATGTTCACAATTGGAATAGAAGGTGATGTCCTTTTCAACCAACATTTGGTTGTATCGGTACTTGTTTTCAAAAAGGGCTACTTTTGGTTTGTTTTTTGGATCCAGACCTGAAAAGATCTCATCTATGTACATTTTTGCTACCCGTTGCGGGGTTCCTCTCAGGGAATCATCGTTGAGGTCTAATCCCAATACATCCATAATCTGGGCAAAAAGCAGTGCAATGCTCTCTCTTTTCTCCTCATCTGTTGCTTCAAAAGCGTCTGCTTTCATTGGCGTTTCTAATCCGGTATAGAGATGATCATCTCCTATTTCGTCATGGGAATATCCGTTTAACAATTGTTCGGAGTCTATTAATGTATCCCATAGGTTGTTATCGTGTTTCATAATGGTGTTTTCGTTTTTGAATTTTTACAGTACAACCGCTCTTTTTACAGCGTACCGATAAAAGTAAAAAGAATGTTTAATAATAAATGTTAAAGTTTAAACAAAATTTATTATATAGTATTTCGTAAAAAAATCGGATGGTTGATGAGGATCAGCTAAGTTGAGGAGAAGTATCATAACAGATCTATAAAAATCTATCGGGATTTCCTTTACCATAATTAAGAACTATACTGCGATAAATTCATAAAATTGCACAGCTTGTGTAAGCCTCGTGAAAGAAAATATTTTTGTATAAAAATTTAAACATATGACACTAGTAGGAAAAAAATTCCCAAGCCTTGAAGTAACTGCCATTGATGAAATGGGAGATACTTTCAAAATAAACGTGCTGAAAGAAGCAAGATCTAAAAACAAGAAAGTATTGCTGTTTTGGTACCCTAAAGATTTCACTTTTGTATGCCCTACTGAGTTACATGCTTTTCAGAAAGCATTGCAACAATTCAGTGATCGGAATACTTTGATCATAGGCGCTTCATGCGATACGCCTGAAGTACATTTTGCCTGGTTAAATACCTCCAGGGATAATGGAGGGATAGAAGGAGTTACATATCCGCTTATAGCCGACAGCAATCGGAATCTGTCTGCCACCCTCGGGATTTTGGACATCACAAATGAATCCTATGACGAGGAAACGGGAGTGATGACTGTTGAAGGCGATAACGTTACCTATCGTGCTACCTATCTGATAGACGAAGACGGAACTGTTTTCCATGAAGGGGTTAATCACATGCCACTGGGAAGGAACGTCAACGAATATCTCAGGTTAATTGATGCATACCAGCATGTTCAGGAGAAAGGCGAGGTATGCCCGGCAAACTGGGAGCAAGGGAAAGATGCGATGGAAGCGAACAGATCGGGTGTAGCCAATTACCTGGCCCGGCATGCGAACTAATTAAGAACATTTTCAAACTATCAAATGATGTTGATTGAATTAGAAAAGGACAATCTGGAAGAAATAATCCGGGAGAATGACAAGGTTGTGGTACAATATACGGCCAGCTGGTGTGGTAATTGCCGGATAATGAAACCTAAATTTAAAAGGGAAGCGACAGAAAACGAGGAGTTAACATTTGTAATGGCAGATGCGGAGAAGTTTCCGGAATCTCGCAAACTGGCAACTGTAGATAACCTTCCCACTTTTGCTGCTTTTCAAAAAGGACAGTTTAAAAATCAGGTACAGACTAATAAGTACGACCTGCTAAAAGAGTTAGTCCATGAAATTGCCCATAATTAAACAACTAAATACCTTTATTGAAGAAAATGACCAGGACTATATCCTGGAGAGCATAGAGGTATTGGAGCATTTAACTGAGGTGCCATCCTTATCTGATGCAGAGCTCGATATAATTGGAGAACTTATCTCCAACATGTATGGTGCCCTGGAAGTGGATAAGGAGGTGAAAAATGGCACCCCGAGGAAAGAAGCCCTTAACGGTTTCATGAAAAGGGTCCTGGGGTCCATTGATAAAAATTAAATAGGACCTTCTGGTATGAGCAGGACGGGTGAATAAACACGAACTTTTTTTATGTACTCTTGAGTATAAATATTAATGTTTAATTAAAATAAAAAATAATTAAACAAAAATATATACTTTTGTATTGGAGCATCTGCTTAACAACGGTTTACATCTTAGGTGAGCATGGACATTTGGGAAGAAATTGCTATGAATCTTTACAGTCGTGCTTAAATTTAGTGGTTAGTTTTCATTTTTTAAGGTGTTTTTAGCGGTTTAGGATGCTCCTTTTTTTTCAGCTTATGATAGAAAATGTACTTGGAACCCAACTAGAGCCTTGTTGTTTCCAACCTCTTACAGGATACTTTAGAGACGGTCACTGCCGAACCATGCAACAAGATGCAGGTACCCATGTAGTCTGTGCTGTGATTACAGAAGAATTTCTTGAATTCACTAAAAAGAGAGGAAACGATCTCAATACCCCCATACCACAATGGGATTTTCCGGGTTTAAAACCAGGGGACAAGTGGTGCCTGTGCATAAGCCGCTGGCTGGAAGCCTTAAAAGCCGATGTTGCCCCTAAAATTATCCTGGAGGCAACTCATAGCAAGGCGCTGGGCTATACAACACTGGAAGTGTTACAGGCCTATGCTTTATAATTCCCGATTTGTACTATAGGATTGAGCTGTATCTAGCTCAGTCAGGTTGCTTATACACGTTTAAACATGCTATATTGAGCTCCCCCTCTGGGTTGCTCATAAAGGCATTGATCACCTCATTCTTACATTGCTGGTTACCTCCGCCATGCCCTCCTTCATCGAGCACCAGCAAGGTGCCCTTGGGCAGTTTTTCTTTAAATAGATAGCCGTTTTTGGGGGGTGTAACCGGATCAAACTGATTGACGAAAATAAGGGTTGGGATGTCAGATTCTTTAAACACCCTTTTTTCCGGAGGAAGGTAATTTGTGTGCCAGTCCATGCCCGCCTGGTAGAAGGCATCAAAGAAGCCAAGTTTTACCGGGACCAGCGGATATTTTTTATATCGCTCTTCAATAACTTCGGCAGTGTTGGCGGTATTGAAATTTTCAAATTTTTCAACAGAAAGCAGCATGGAGAGGTTAAGTCCCCCGGTAAGTTGGTACTCTGCACGCAGCACCTCATTGATGACTTCTCCGCCCCCTTCAATATAGGCCCTGATTAGCTGAGGTGCCTTTTCCCTTGAGTTATTTTGATATAGCAATCTGCGCAACAAATAGATACCATCCTGGGCATTAATAGTGACACTAAGGGTGTCATTCAGGCTTGTTAGCAGCGGATTTTGGTCCAGTATTTCTATGGCCTTAAAATAATCGGCCTTTAAATTGGGATAGGTGGAATTACAATCGGGATTCCCCGCACAATAATCAAAGATCCGGTTCAGCGCCAGGGAATAACTCTCTAGCCGATTCAGAGAAAATCCCC
>CBDUAW010000283.1:0-3815 GCA_965365215.1 uncultured Eudoraea sp.
ATATTCCAGGGTACGCTGGTAGTCTTTTTGCTCATAGTACCCTTTCATTAAGTTAGACTGTGCAAAGGTGACATTCTGCTGAATCTGTGAAGTATTTTCCAGAAACTGTAAAAACGGGAGTGCTGAAATATAGTCTTGGTTCCCAATATAAATTTCACAAACCCTGGTAAGTGCCTGTTCCGAAAACTGGTTTGTAGCAGCCTCTGCTACATAGCGATATCTGGGAAGCGCTTTCTGCTTCTCCCCTTTTGTGAAATACAACTGTGCCAGATTAAAACTGGCCTCCAGGGCATGTATTCCTCCTGGAAATTCCCTCAAATAACCCTCATACCCTTTAAGTGCGGCCTCATTTCTCCCTTCCAGCCGTTGTTTATCAGCAGATTCATATGTGGCATTATCAAGTTCGGTATCGGTGACTTCAACAAAATCAATGCCTTTAACCCATTGGGCGTATTCATTTACCCTGCCCATATCCACATAGATTAACTTGGCTGTGGCTACTGCTTGTTGTGCTGCCTGGGATTTGGGATGGTCACTGACCACTTTTTTGAACTTGCCTAGTGCCTCCTCGTTCCTGTTACCATTGTAATACACAAGTCCCTGTCTTAACAAAGCACGCGGAACAAAGGGGCTCCTGCGAAAATCCGTTAGCAGACGGTCATATGTTTTTAGAGCAAGATCTTGCTCCTCCTCCTTAACATAGGTGCTTCCTAATTCATATAAGGCATCATCCTTAAAAGAAGACTTGGGAAAACGATTCACAAAATTGTTCAGTTCCCTTATTTTTTCATCTGGTTTCCCTATAAAACCATAACTCATTGCCTTTTGATAGGCTGCATAATCGCGTTCTCTTGCACCCGACTCTAACACCTCGTTATAGGCATCAATTGCCTTAGCGTATTGCCTGCTTACAAAATAGCTGTCGCCCATTCTAACCAAGGCATCATTTCGCCTATCCCCGACCTCGCCCTGACCAACAAAGCGATTAAAGTAGGTTATGGCATTCTTATAATCCTTGAGTTTAAAATGGGAATACGCCATATTATAATTTACCATACTGTACTCATCGGTAGTGGATGCCAGGGTATTATTTTGAAAATTTTTAAAGTCGAGCAAAGCCCTATCGAACTGATTGAGAAAATAATTGGCTTCTGCCCTCCAATAGGTGGCACGTGCCTTAAAAAGTTGGTCCTCATCATTGTCAAGAGATTTTGTAAAATAGGTCACAGCAGCTGAAAAATCTTCTTCCAGGAAGAGTTCTACCCCTCTGTAATAAGCCACTTTCTGGTAGGTAGCCTTACTTGCATACCCCTTGTTTTCCTCCAATAATTCAAGGGCTCCCTGAAAATTTCGGGATGTGATATACGAATCTACCAGGAGTTCCTGTATACTTTTTACATGTTCATCATCCGGATATTTGGCGAGGTAGTCAGATAATACTTTTGGAACTGGCTCGTATGGGTTTCCGATCTCATAACTGAGTTGGGCATAGTTCAAGGCGGCGTCCTTTTGAATAGTGGCGTCAAAATCCATTTGCGCTGCGTTCCTAAAGGCGTTCAGGGATTCTGATTTTTTATCGAGCTTTAGGTAACACTCTGCCAAATGATAATAGGCATTCTGGGCAACGCTGTTATTTCCCCCAATGATCTTATTGAACTGTTGAATAGCATTTGCAAAATCGCCCTGTTTGTAGTAGCTATATCCCAACAAGTAAAAATCAGTATTGCTCCATTTGCCCCTTTTCCCTTTGTATTGCTCCAGATATGGAATAGCCTTATCATACTGTTGCAGGTTAAAATAGCTTTCTCCTATAATTTTGTTCAATTCCGATAATTCCCTACGATCTGCTTTTTGCAGCTGCTTTTCGGCAAGGCTTATGGCTTCTGCAAAATTGCCCAGCTTAAAATTCATGTCTGCCTGATAATAGGACAATTTTTCATTTAAAAGGTCCTGATCAGTGATCTCATCGAACCGTTCATTAGCACGGTCATAATCGTCTTGTTGATAGGCAATATAACCGAGATAATACTTGGCCTGGGACCCATAGACCGGAGAATTGGTAACCTTGCTTAAATAGCGTTCTGCTTCTTTTGGTTTTTTGGATGAGAAGAGCGAATATCCCATGTTGAAATTAAAACGCTCCCGATCTTTCAGGGACATGGCATTTTGGTCAACTTTCTTATACCACTTCAGGGCATATGGGTATTTCCCGTTTTCAAAATAATAGTCGGCCACATCCAGAAATGCGGAATTTCTTTTGGTTGAGGTAGGATAGCGATCCACAAAATCTTCCATTAATCTATCTGCCCCTATTTGATTTAGGCGTACAGCAGCATTTGCCACGTAGTAGGCACTATTGGCTTCGGTCTCCAGATCTTTTGTATTCGATTTTACCCGCTCAAAAAGTGTTTGAGCAGCCTGATATTGCTTGTTGTTATACAAGGCCAGGGCCTCCTGAAAGTCTCTCTGATCGTGCGTATAGATCTTGGACTCCTGTGCAGAAAGATGCAGGGTAATACCCCATATACACAAGAGTATCGCGGTTCTTTTCATTCGCATAGTGTGCTCTGCTCTTAAGTTTTCCCGTAATTTCCCTTTATAACGGCAAATATCGTGCTCAAGTATATTTACAAAGCAATAAAAAGAATTTTAGAAGAGATTTTGAAGGTAATCCTGGTGAACTTATTACTTTTATATCAACAAAAGTATTCATGGCCGAAAGTATATTACAACTAAAAGAAGTAGCAGTTTACCAAAAGGAGAATATGATCCTGAAAGATATCTCCCTGGAAGTAAAAAAGGGGGAGTTTGTTTATTTGATCGGGAAGACCGGGAGTGGGAAAAGTAGCTTTATGAAAACCCTGTATGCAGACCTTCCCCTTAAAGAAGGCCACGGCAGGATAGTGGGCTTCAATCTAAAAACCCTGGAAGAGAAAGACATTCCTTATCTAAGGCGAAAACTGGGCATTGTTTTCCAGGACTTTAAACTCCTGCCAGACCGTAATGTAAACAATAACCTCAGATTTGTTCTAAAGGCTACCGGGTGGAAAGATCCTGCCAAAATGGATGCTCAGATCGAAAATGTATTGGACAAGGTGGGGATGAAAACCAAGGGGTTTAAATTCCCACATGAATTGTCCGGAGGGGAACAACAAAGAATCGCTATTGCAAGGGCACTCCTGAACGATCCGGAATTGATCCTGGCAGATGAACCTACAGGAAACCTGGATCCACAGACCAGCGTGGAAGTAATGAAGGTACTTCAGGAAATAAACAAAGCCGGACGCACAATCCTTATGGCAACCCACGATTATGCCCTTTTGCTTAAGTATCCTTCCAAGACCTTAAAATGCGATGGGGCAAAGGTTTTTGAAGTTGTGCAGAAAGCAGTTTAGGTTAACTACAAAACTCCAAGGTGCTCTTTAAAAAGCAAGATCATAGAAAGATAAAAAAGGCCAATCCCCTTATTGGGATACTGCTGTTTTTGATATCGGTCATCCTTTTGATCCTTACAGGTCCGCTGGGTTTTATATACGGACTTTTTCATAGTTTATTTACCAAAGGCCTTACCGGAGTAGGCGAATTCTGTTTAAAAATTGCAATATCTATAGACCAGCTGGGAAACGTACTGATGCAACATCTCTTAAACTTCCTCTGGATAAAGAAGGGGGGATATCCCTTTGGGAACCGCGATGAAACCATCTCCAGTGCCCTGGGCCGCAATCGCGTTTTGGGCAAGCTTACGGCTTTCGGGAAACTTATTGACCGCTTTCTTGATCTGATCGATCCCAACCACAGTCTGAATTCGATCGATT
>CBDUAW010000284.1:0-3791 GCA_965365215.1 uncultured Eudoraea sp.
AGAAAGGGCCCATCCTCCCCACAATAAAAATGACGCGGCAACAAAAAACCAGCCGGTAATCCTTGTTTCAAAATCCTTCTTCATGTTTAGGGTTTCAATTATTAACAGGTGAAAATATAGGTTGAAAATTGAAGGTTCTATGTAACAATGGTTACAGACCATGTTATCTTAGGGGAAAGTTTTTCCATAACGGTAATAAATTATATACTTGTTTTGAAATTGAATATGCGCTTATGGGTATGAAAAAAATCCTCATTTTACAAATGCGACCCGAAGATGAAACGGCCAACAGTGAGTTCCAGGCCATTCTTCGTGTAGGTGGATTGCGCAAGGAAAACGTTCATAGGGTGCGCCTGGAACAACATATCCCTGAAATAGACCTCAAGCAATTTACTGCTATCATCGCTGGAGGCAGCCCATTTGATGTTAGTGCCCCAAAGCACACAAAAAGCGATACCCAGAATGCTATAGAAAGGTTTTATAAGGATTTATTTGATCGTATTATTCCACTCGATTTCCCTTTTTTAGGTGCTTGTTCAGGAAATGGCCTCCTCGGTAGCTATTGTGGCGCTTCCATTTCAGGAAAGTATTCAGAACCCATTGGTTGCGTAGAAGTGAGTGTTACCAAGGCAGGGGCGAATGACCCCTTGTTAAAGGGAATGCCAGGATCTTTCAAAGCCATGGTTGGGCATAAGGAGGCCTGCGACAGTATACCTCCCGGGGCGGTACTCCTCGCCTCATCCGAAAAATGTCCTGTTCAGATGTTCAGAATCCGAAATAACCTTTATGCCACTCAATTCCATCCTGAGGCGGACGCTGAGGAATTTATTCTTCGAATCCACACCTATAAAGACCATGGATATTTTGCTCCAGAAGAGGCCCAGGGGCTTATTGAAGCGGTACGCATTACAGATACTCCCATTCCTAAGAAAATCCTCAAGCGTTTTGTGGAATTATATAGTTAGGCAGCCAGACTTATCAAATAGCTTTATTTGAATTCCTACATCCTCTAACCTCGCTTTTACAGACCTTTCTTAAAACTGCAATTTATTTGATTTTTAGAGATATGGAGATAGTTGTAGTAAGATGTTAACTGCACTGATTTTCATCATGTTATAATTGTTTCTTCGATAGTAATTTCGATCTGTATTAAGCAGTTCACAGGAAAGATTACCCTATTCATTTTCCATTCCCCCATTAGGCATCACCTATGATCAAATCTGCCTTCTCCTAGGGGGAGATCTATCTTAGAAATTACACTACTATGAAATATAACACCATTATTATCGGAGGAGGCCTAGCCGGATTAACCGCCGGGGCCACCCTTGCCAAGTTTGGAAAAAAAGTCCTTTTACTCGAACAACATCACAAACCAGGGGGTTGTGCAACCACTTTTAAGCGGGGTGATTTTATTATAGAAGTGGGCCTTCATGAAATGAGTGGCTTGGTAGAAAACGGCAACCTAAGGAGAATTTTCAAAATGCTGGAGGTAGAAAATCATGTTGAATTAAAACTGGTTCCCGAGTTCTATGGTATTGTATCGGACAAGGAAGATTTTGTATTTCCCCATGGTTTTGAAGCGGCAAGCAAGGCGCTTATTAATAAATATCCTGAGGAGGAAAAGGGTATAAGGAAATTTATGAAATTGATAGCGGGTATCCGAAAGGAAGCACATAGTTTGCCCCGCAATCCACTAGTGAGCAAATTGATCTATCCGCTAATGCCATTGCTTTACCCTAACCTGGTAGCGGCAACGAAACACACTGTTGGTTCCTGGTTAGATAAACACATCAATAATGAAGAACTTAAACTGGACCTAACAGCACATATTGCGTATTGGGGAGATGATCCTTACACCTTGTCCATGTTTTATTTTGGTTTACCCTTTGCAGGTTTTATTGAAAGTGGAGGTCATTTTATAAAGGGTGGTTCGCAAAAGCTTTCTGATCATCTGGCCGCTTATATTGAAAAAAAGGGAGGCACTGTTCTATTGGGAAAAAAGGTTGAGAAAATTATTACAAAAAACGGTAAGGCCACGGGAGTAACGTTTCGTGATGTTTTTAATAAAACTAAGGAAGCTATTACTATAACCAGTGACAATGTAGTGGCCAATTGTGCCATGCCTTTGGTGCCAGATTTACTGGATGAGCCCTATGCAAGTTCACTTAGGCAGAAGATAAGTCCCCACCCTAATTCTACCTCGTTGTTATGTATGTATTTTGGTTTTAATCAAAACGTAGATCAGTTTGGTGTTAAATACTATTCAAATTTTATACAAGGGGATGATGTTAAAAGTCTAAAGGATGTGCATCCTAATCAACTGGGCGATTGGAAAAAACGAAGCTTCATCTTTGTAGATTATGAAAAGGTCGACGCCGGACTGGCACCACCGGATAAAGCTGCCGGTGTAATTTGTACCGTAGCCTATCTTAAGAACTGGGAAGGTCTGAGCGATGAAGATTACAAGGCAAAAAAAGAAGAAGTAAGCCAGATCTTACTGCAACGATTGGAAGAGAAATTCCCGGGAATTCGAGAAAGCATAGAATACTACGAAGTCTCTACCCCCAAAACCATTAAGCGGTACACTTTGAACCCTGGAGGGGCCGTTTATGGATTTGCCCAAACCAAACAATTAACTGCTTCCAAGCGTTTTCGCAATAATTTTCTGATCCCTAACTTGTATTTTGCATCGGCTTGGGCATTCCCGGGTGGCGGCTTTGAGGGGAGCATTACGGGTGGTTTTTTGGCGGCTTTGCAAATGAATCAAGATAAAATATGGTCCAAATGTGATGAGGCCCAGTATGTTGATGAGAGAATGGTTCCCCTTTTGGAGCGTAAAAGGATTAATGACCAAACGCTCGAATTGAGTTTTAAAAAACCTGCCGGATTTCAACATCAAAAAGGGCAGTATGCCATTCTCAACCTTAAGAACCCAAAAGTAACCGAACTGGATCTACCCTACAGATGGCTTCCGTTGGTTTCTAATGGACAGGACGATTTCTTGAGGTTTGAAATTAAACAAGATGGCAGCAGCTTTTCTAAGAGTTGTGAGCTTATTGATAATGGCGAAAAGGCCATCATATTCGGGCCAATGGTTTAGGTCAGAACAAATAGAAATGTATGGTGGTAATTGAATTTTAAAATGTCTAATCATAGACCTTTCAATACAGCATTAATATGAGTAAAAAAAAGATTCCGGATTCTATGAAAGTGGTTGTTTTGAATTCTTATTCTGGTGTTGATGCGTTACGCGTTGAGCAAATACCAGTTCCAACTCCAGGAAGGAATGAAGTTTTGGTCAAAGTTGCCTTCGCTCCAATAAATCCTTCAGATTTGGCGACTCTGGTAGGTTATTATGGCATAAAAGATCCAACTCCAATTGTTCCAGGGGGAGAAGGTTCTGGAGAAGTTGTTTCTGCCGGGCCAGGAGTTATGGCAAACTATTTCCTTGGTAAAAAGGTTGCCTGTACCGGTTGGGGAACAGGCGGTGGTGTTTGGTCAGAGTATGTAGTCAAAAGTGTTAATGGTGGCGTAATGTCCCTGAATAAATCATTGAGTTTAGAACAAGGAGCAATGTCCTTTATAAACCCTCTTACAGCCAGTGCATTTATAGACATTTCGAAAAAAGGAGGACATAAAGCAATTTTATTGACTGCTGCGGCAAGTTCACTGGGTAAAATGGTGAACCGTCTGGGGAGAAACGAAGGTATCCAAATCGTAAATGTTGTTCGCAGGGATGCACAAGTGGATCTGCTCAAGGCCCAAGGTGCGGACATTGTTCTGAATAGTAA
>CBDUAW010000285.1:0-3789 GCA_965365215.1 uncultured Eudoraea sp.
CAATGCGGTTTCAACAGTATCCTCTGATGAACTGGTAGGAACCACAGCTCAGACTACCCTAGATGGAGCCTTATATGGAAAACTCACGGGGGTAAATATTACATCTTCTTCCGGTGCACCGGGAGGAGGATTTGCCTTGAGATTACGGGGTATATCTTCTATCAATGGGAACAATCAACCACTTTACATCGTTGATGGGGTTTATGTAAATAATGCGGAGATACCTTCCGGCCTGCGCTTTGCCTCAGGGGCGAACAGAGGGAATGAGGAGAATTCAGCAAACCGTATTGCCGATCTGGACCCGAATGACATTCAGAATATTGAAGTCCTCAAAGGAGCCTCTGCGGCAGCTATCTATGGAACCAGGGCAAACGCCGGGGTGGTTATCATCACTACTAAAAGGGGTCGCCAGGGGAAAACGGATATCAGATTTAGTCAGGATACCGGATTCAATACCATAATAAATAAACTGGGGCTCCGGCCATGGACAGCCCAAAGTGTGGAAGACGCCTTTGGAGCGGCTGAGGTCGATTTATACAATCAGGCTATCGCAAGCGGAGGTCTTATTGATTATGAGGATGAAATATATGGTGAAACCGGCTTAATCACAGATACCAGAATAAGTGCCAGCGGTGGGGGAGAGTCTACCCGTTTCTTTGTGGGTGCTTCCTACCGGGATGAAGAAGGGATTATCAAAAATACCGGATTCGACAGGTTCTCCTTACGGGCCAATGTTGACCATAGGATATCCAAAACCTTTAGCTTCTCCACATCTTCTAATTATGTAAGAAGTAATTCGAGCAGGAGTTTTACAGGGAATGAGAATGAAGGGGGATTAAGTTATGGCTATACTTTGGCATTTACCAGGCCATGGATTGATCTATTTCCGGATGAAAATGGAGCCTATCCGGATAATCCCAATTATTCAGGGAATCCAATCCTGGTTAGAGACCTGGCAAAGAATGAAGATTCTAATAACCGTTTTATACAAGGGCTAAAGTTTACCACCGATATCCTCAATACAGGACAGGATGCGGTAAAACTCATATTTAATGGAGGTATCGATTACCTTGCCAATGAGACATATGTTTATGTTCCTGAAATTCACCAGGCACAACGCGGTAACCAAAATGGTTTTATAGGAGTAGGTAAAAATATCTTTACCAACTTTAATTACCAGACCATCGGGGTATGGAACCACAATGCCATGGATGGTGATCTTGGGCTAACAACCCAAGGGGGAATTTCCTATCTGGAACAACAGGCTGATCTGGTTTTTAATCAGGCCACGCAGTTGATTCCCAATCAGACCAATTTAAGTCAGGGTTCTGCACAGTCTATCACCCAGACTACTTCCACGGTTAAGGAATTTGGATATTTCGGCCAGGTGGAAGGTAATTACAGGGATCAGTTAATTGGAACTGTGGGATATCGATTGGACAAATCCACACTTAATGGTGACCCTAACAAATTCTATGGTTTTCCAAAGGCTTCTTTGGCAGTAAACCTGCATAATTTCGATTTCTGGAATTCTTCTTTCCTGGAGCGTTTTAAATTTAGGGCCGCCTATGGGGAAACCGGTTCGTCAGGGGCATTTGGTTCTGCTTTTACAGGGCTCAACCAGGTATCTGTAGGAGGCACCGGAGGATCGTCAATTAATACTCTGAAAGGGGATCCGAATATTGAGCCGGAAACCTCTGCTGAGTTTGAGGTAGGATTTGATGCCGGACTATTTGATAAAGTAAGTCTTGAGGTGTCGTATTATAACAGAAAGGTAAATGACCTATTATTGAGCAGGGTATTGCCAACATCTACAGGATTTGGCTCAGAAACTACTAACCTTGCTGATCTTGAAAATAATGGATTGGAAGTAGGGTTAAATGTAAATGCCTTCAGCCAGGAGAACTTCATCTGGAATTCCAGGTTGAATTTCTGGTTTAACCGATCAGAAATTACTCGATTAGACGTACCTGCCTTCCCGCAACCGGGTGCAGGATTTGGACTGGGACTGGGAACCTTTTACATTGAGGAAGGACAACCAGTAACGCAGCTTGCGGGAAATGTAGACGGCGTTCCAACGCAAATCGGAGATGTAGAACCCGATTTTCAGATGGCTTTCACCAATAATTTTACCATTGCTAAGCAATTTGATGTTTCCTTCTTGCTGCAATGGAAAAAAGGAGGGGAAAATTTGAATCTCTCCAAATTACTAACGGATTTAGGGGGAACCACTCCAGATTTAGATACGCCGGAAGGGCAGGAAAGAGCCGGATTGGGCTTTATAGCCACAAGGTTTATTGAGCCTGCAGGCTATCTGAGACTTAGAGAAGCAGCTATTTATTACAGGTTACCGCAAACGGCACTCGATTTCTTCGGGGATACGGTTTCGGGTATCAAAATAGGCGTTTCGGGTAGAAATATCTTCACAATAACGGATTACAGTAGTTATGATCCGGAGACTTCTACCAACGGAGGTGCAGGATTGTCCTCAGGGCTTGAAGTAACACCATTCCCAAGTACCAAGCAGTTCTATTTCCATTTAAATGTTAATTTCTAAAAAAAGAGCAATGAAAAAACTATATACATACATATCAAAAAGTGCTATCGTTTTAGTTGTTTTGGTATTTGCTTTCGCTACCTCCTGTTCTTTTGATGAGCAGGTAGATCCTAACCGTCCTAGCTTGGAGGGAGTGCTTACGAATGCTTCGCAAAATCAATTGAATAACCTGGTAGTAGGGGTGGAATCTGCCATGCGGAATAGCCTGGCCATTCAAACAACAGGTTCTGGAACCATGGCAAGGGAGCTGTATCTCTTTGATGCAGATCCACGGAATACGGGCGATTTGCTTGGCGCAAACGGAGGCTCGTTAGATAACAATTCCTTTTACTCAACCGCCCCTTGGGGAGGTAGGTACCGGTCTATAAAAAATGCCAATATTTTATTACAGTCCCTTGAAAACACAGAGTCTGTGACCGATGCTCAAAAGGCCGGATACAGAGGATTTGCAAAGACTATTATTGCATTTGAACTTATTGAAGTTCTGAAATCCTACAACCGGGCAAGGGTAGATGTTGCTGATCCGGATAATCTTGGTCCTATCCTTGAATTTACAGAAGCCTTAGGCCAGGTAAGGGCATTGCTAGATGAAGCCCAATCTGATCTTAGTGGGGCAGGTTCAGAATTTGCATTCTCTCTTGCAGGGTTTAGCGGATTTGATACTCCTACTACTTTTGGCCAGTTCAACAGAGCGGTTGCGGCAACGGCGGCTTTATACGCCGGCGACGGCGCCGGTACTCTTACTGCTTTAGGAAATTCCTATTTTGATCTTAATGGCGATCTAACTGTAGGTCCAAAGCATGTTTACAGTTTAGATTCTGGAGATTTCACCAATGGCCTCTTTAAGATTGTTGATAATAACGGAGATCAGATCATTGTGCACGATTCTTTTATCGCCGATGCGGAAGCAGGAGACACCAGAGTTGCGCAGAAAACGGTAATCAGGGCAAATCCAACTACTCAGGATGGCCTATCAGGGGCTTATCAAACCGCTTTATATGCTACTAATATTAGCCCAATAGATATGCTGAGAAATGAGGAACTTGTATTGGTGTATGCCGAGGCAAGTATCCTTGCCAACGCTCTGGGAGATGCTGAAACGGCATTGAATGTTATTCGTAATTCTGCCTCGCTTCCTAATTATTCGGGAGCGCAGACGGCAGATGCCCTGACAACGGAAATGCTTAACCAGAGAAGGTATTCCCTTTGGTGTGAGAATCACCGAATGTTTG
>CBDUAW010000286.1:0-3788 GCA_965365215.1 uncultured Eudoraea sp.
TTAAACAGGCTAAGGATAAGTCGCCCTCAATTATTTTTATAGACGAGATCGATGCCATTGGAAGGGCAAGAGGTAAGAACAATTTTACCGGTTCCAATGACGAACGTGAGAACACCTTAAATCAGTTACTCACGGAAATGGATGGTTTTGGAACCAATACCAACGTTATTGTTCTGGCTGCTACTAACAGGGCCGATGTCCTGGATAAGGCCTTGATGAGGGCCGGAAGGTTCGACAGACAGATTTACGTTGATCTTCCGGATATCAGAGAGCGAAAAGAAATTTTTGAAGTTCACCTGAGGCCCATCAAAACTTCCGAGACCTTAGATCTCGACTTTCTGGCTCGTCAAACCCCCGGTTTTTCAGGAGCCGATATCGCCAATGTGTGTAATGAGGCCGCCCTAATTGCTGCGAGAAAAGAGAAAAAAGCGGTTGGGAAGCAAGACTTTTTGGATGCGGTTGATAGGATCGTTGGTGGCTTGGAGAAAAAGAATAAGATCATTACTCCCGAAGAGAAAAAAACAATTGCTTACCACGAAGCCGGACACGCTACAGTTAGCTGGATGTTGGAACATGCTGCGCCACTGGTAAAAGTAACTATAGTGCCCAGGGGTCAGTCGCTCGGTTCAGCGTGGTACCTTCCTGAAGAGCGCTTAATTGTACGGCCTGAACAAATGAAGGATGAAATGTGTGCCACTCTAGGAGGACGGGCCGCAGAAAAGGTGATTTTTGACAAGATTTCTACAGGAGCCCTAAGCGACCTTGAAAAAGTAACAAAGCAGGCAAGGGCAATGGTTACAATCTATGGCCTGAATGATGAAATTGGAAATCTGACCTATTACGATTCCTCAGGACAAAACGAATACGGATTCACCAAACCTTACAGCGAAGAAACTGCACAGAAGATTGACGAAGAAATCTCGAAAATAATCGAGGAACAATACCGAAGAGCCCTAAATGTCCTGGAAGAGAACAAGGACAAACTTACTGCCCTGGCAGAACGATTATTGGAAAAAGAAGTTATCTTTAAGGAAGACTTGGAAAAAATCTTCGGAAAGCGTCCATTTGATAAGCATTTTGATCAGAAGGGACAGGAAATTCCAACAGATACGCTGGCACCCGAAGAATCTGCTGAGGAAAATAAATAGGTTCCAAAAACGTTTTTCTTAGGGAAGGAGAACGTTATTTGAAGTTTTAGTAAACAAATGGGTCTCTTTAACAAACTATTTGGGGGAGGTAAAAAGAAGGTTTCCAAAGAAACTGCGGAAACACGGGGTGTTCATATGCCCGATCTTAATATTCCCGTAGATGAGAAGTTTACGATCCACTTCAAAAAAAACGGAGGTAAGTTTCTTTATTGTGATTCCTTTGCAGAGGTTTCAGAAGCCCTGAAGAATATACTTGACGAAAATGCCTGGCAAGATCATCCCTTTTTTACATTAAATCCGCGACTTGTTGAACGTTTTTCCAAAGAAAATTTGAAGTTTACTCATTCGGCCAGGGAAAGTGAGGTTTTCTTCACCACCTGTGAACATCTAATTGCTCAGAATGGTTCCATCCTTGTTTCCTCAAATCAGCTCAAGGAAAAAAAGCTCAGTGAAGTCCCAGAAAATGTCATCGTCTTTGCTACCACCAGTCAGCTTGTAGATACAATCGGTGAAGGTCTCAAAACCATCAAAAAGAAATACCGCGACGGCATTCCGGCAAATATCACCACCATTAAGCATTTCCAGGCAACCGAAGATAATGCAGATGATTTTCTGACCTACGGAAGTAGTTCCAAGCATTTATACCTCTTACTTCTCGAAGATCTTTAGAATGAGGGAACTGTTAAGGAGATTAATAACCGGTGTCCTATATGTGATTTTATTACTATCGGCAATCTTCCTCAGTTCTGATGCCTTCGACTTTCTCTTTATGGTTTTCGGACTGGCTTGTTTATACGAATATAAAAGACTAGTGCACCTGAAGGGATACTATATTTTTATTGCATACTTGGGCCTTTGGTGGGCTTATATTTACCTGATACACGACAAAGTCCTTATCAATATTTTGATGATGCTGACTATAACCGTTAATTTAGCGCTGTTATTTTACCTGTTCTCAAAGACAACCAAATTGTATTACAATTATCAAAAATTCCTTACAGGCCTGTTTTATATTGGAGGTGGCTGCATTTTCCTTACTATGATCCCTTACAAGGACAACGATTTTGCCAAATTCCTGATTATGGGAATTTTTATTTTAATCTGGGTTAATGATTCCTTTGCCTACCTCGTAGGTAAAACACTTGGGCGCACAAAACTGTTCCCAGCTGTGTCTCCAAAAAAAACGGTGGAAGGGACATTAGGTGGTTTTGTATTTACCATTGGAGCGGCGTATATAATGGCGCGTTATGAACCTATTGTTAATCCTACCCAATGGATGATCCTGGCAGGAATTATTGTTTTGACAGGTAGCCTGGGAGATCTTATAGAATCCAAATTAAAGAGACATGCCGGAGTAAAAGACAGCGGTGCTATTCTTCCGGGACATGGCGGAATGCTCGACAGGTTAGACAGTTTAATATTTGCAGCGCCTTTTGCGTATTTGACCCTTAACATATTTTCTTATGTTTCATAGAGAAGGACAACGAATAATTCTGACTACGTTCTTTATTGTCGCCATCATTGTTTTGCTGGCTCATTTCTACGTAGCACTGCCCTGGTTAAAGTACAGCTTACAGGTCGGCTCGCTTTTGGTCTTAATTCTCATCCTGCAATTTTTCAGGAACCCTAAAAGGGTAACAAAAAAGAATTTTGACGAGATCCTGGCTCCTGTAGACGGCAAGGTCGTAATTATTGAAGAAGTAGAGGAAAAAGAGTACTTTAATGATCGAAGGATTCAGGTTTCCATCTTTATGTCGCCCGTCAATGTACATGTAACACGCTATGCTGCCAGCGGCCAAATCATGTATTCCAAATATCATCCCGGGAAGTATCTGGTGGCCTGGCATCCCAAATCTAGTGAGAAGAACGAACGCACCACGGTTGTGATCAATACCCCAAAATTCGGCGATATATTATATCGGCAAATAGCTGGCGCAGTTGCCCGGAGAATTGTCAACTATGCTGAAGTAGGTGAAAGCGTACAACAGGGAGATGATGCAGGTTTTATAAAATTTGGTTCCAGAGTAGACCTGCTTTTACCGCTCGACAGTTATATTACCGTAAAGATGAACCAAAAAGTAGTAGGGGGCAAAACTTGCATTGCAACACCAGGCATCAAAGATGAAGAATGAAAAATTGCATAAGGAATTTACAAAGGCGGTAGACCTGGTTAATAATTATACAGATCCCTTACCGGCAGATCTTCTTTTGAAGCTCTATGCATATTATAAAATTGCCAATAAGAATTTCGCAAATCCAGGAAGCAAAACCCCTCTTATCAATGCTTTTAAAGCAAATGCCCTGATTCAGGCTAAAAATATAAGCCGGGAAGAAGCCATGAAAAAGTACATCAGCCTGGTTAAAAAAGAAATCAAGCTATAGGTTATTCGTAGAGATCGTTGAGGTCAGCATTGCATAGTTCCAGGAAAAAGTGTCCCATCTTCTCCGTTACCACCTTAAAGAATAGCGCCCCTTTTTCCTTGGATGCCTTTTCAGGATTTCCCACTCCGGTATCCTTGCTTATTTTGGACCACTGCCTTTCGGCCCAGGCCCAGTCTTCATTTAAGGCTTTAATCCTGTGTTTTTTTGCCCTGCCACTACCCCACTCTGTCCTTGGCAATACAAGTTCCGGTTTTAAAT
>CBDUAW010000287.1:0-3781 GCA_965365215.1 uncultured Eudoraea sp.
ATTTTGTTTTCCCTGCATGTCAAAGCCACCTCATTCCATATCTTTTTACTTTCCACCACCTCCTGCCCTGGTGTTCTTTGGCCTGAGATTTCAACACGCAGGAATTCTTTCAGTACGGTATGTTTTAATTGCAAGGGCATATGGGGTTCTTGGCTACTTAAAATAAGGAATATTTGCTTAATTAACAGCAGCTAGGGTACTTACATAACCTTAGTCTGGTAATTTCTTGCCTGTGGATCCATGGGTCTTCATGCTTAAGGTATAGGTTAGCTCGGGCCGCAATCCGGGTTCTTCCCGGTGCGAAACGAATATAACAGCAGCTTCACTTTCTTTGGCCAATTTGTTTACAAGATCAACAATAAGCGCCGCACCTTTATCGTCTAGTCCGGCTGTAGGTTCATCCAGTATCAAAAGCAGCGGATGTTTAATCATGGCACGCGCGCACATGAGCAGTCGCTGTTGCCCCAGGCTTAAATCGTGAAAGTACGATTGTGATAGCTGCTCCATACTTAATAGCTGCAACCATTCTTTGGCTTTTCGCTTCTCAATCTCGGAAGGTTTTATATACAACCCCACTGAATCGTGAAATCCGGATATGAGCATATTTTCAAGGGTGTGGTAACCGCCAAAACGATCGGTCATTGCCGGCGTGAAATAACCAACTTTCTTTTTTATCTCCCAAACGCTCTCTCCACTCCCTTTCTTCTGTCCGAAAATAAAAAGATTCTGTCCGTAGGCCTTTGGATTTTCCCCGGTAATCATTGATAATAGGGTAGTTTTACCACTTCCGTTTTTTCCTTTCAATTGCCAATAGTCTCCAGGTTTTATATCCCAATTAATATCCTTTAATATGGGTTTAGCACCGTAGTGAACGCTGACCTTTTTAAATTGAATTAAATAAGGTAATTCATAAGGGTTTTTTTCTATGGGTCCGGGAATAGATCCCTGAAAAACTTCTTTGCTATCAAAAATAACTTCACTTGTATCGGAGATGAACTTCAGTTCATCCCTTTGCAGTTGGGCGTATTGTTTAATAAAAGGCAAGAGATCCGAAGACCGGTTTACAAACTGAATTAGGTTCATATGAGAGGCAAGTTCTTTCAATTGAGTCTTCAAGCCTTCACAGGCTTCGATGTCCAGATTATCGAAGGGATCATCAATGATCAGAAAATCGGGTTTAAGATGTAAAAGATATTGAAAGAGGGCCTTTTTCCTTTCGCCACTGCTCATTGATTGCAGGCTTTGGGTCTGTTGGGCCGCAAGTAATTTACGATCATGCCTGGCTTCCTCCTCAATAAAACAGTCTATTGCTCTCTTGGAGAATTCTGCCCCCTTCAGATCAGATAGAAACGCAAACTCCTCCGGCAGTAAAGACCCGCCCATAAATTTTCTGATAAGACCCTGTTTGTCGGATTCATTATTGACGAAAATAGCCCAATGCCTTTGTTTCATTCGCTGCACTTATACCTCAAAAATACTATAAATTAATCATGCATAAATTGCCTTGAAACCTTAAGATAATCCAATTTTCCAATTAATTATATGGAGATGCGGAGGAGGGCATTTGGAGTTATACCCAGCGAACTGAGGGTATTAAGTTCTACATTATCAGGGGGTTGAGCTGTATAATAGGAGTTGATTGTATTTTCTTGGTTCAGTAAATTCCAGACAGATATTCCTATTTTACCTTTACTGCGTTGTCCCAGTTGAAAACTATAAATAGCTGAAACATCCACCCTGAGGTAGTTATCGAGTCGACCCTGATTAATGGCTTGGTACTGAATAGTATTGTCAAGTAATGGGTTGGCGGTTTGGACCTCAGTAAATGGGCGGCCACCATGCCAATGCATTCCTCCTGAAAGTTGAACGGCATTAAAATTAACGGCAAGTCCGGCGGAAATAGCATGGGGGATATCATAATTACTGGGGAACTCAGAAGCTGAAATCAAAGGGAAAAGGTAACGATTGTGCATGTAGGAATAACTTAACCAGGAACTAACATTATTAACCTGTTTTCGCACCAGAAGATCAATACCGGTAGTTTCATAGCTTCCACTGGTCCTTATGAATTGGTTTTCGTCTAAAAATCCCTGACTTTGAGAGGTGATTCCGTCAACGTATTTATAGTATCCCACCATATTTAATAACCAGGATTCATAGATAAAACTTAAGCCAATTGATGCCTGTTTGCTTTGAATAACAGGAATGTTTGCATTATCAGTGAGCTGCCACCTTCTTTTTTCAACACCGAGGAAATCATTTTGAAAATTGATTATTTGAGAAGTATTCTGATGTTTAAATTCTCCTAATAGCTCCAAATTGAAAAACTTCAAAAAGCGTTGATTAAAACTAATCCTAGGTTCCCAAATTGATTTTTTAAATTTGCTTAGGTAATTGTATCGAAGTCCTAAATTGAACCTGGTTTCTGTATTACTGGACAGGAACCTCAATTCGCTAAACCCCGAATGAACCCTTAATACTTCAGCTTCCAGCCTTCTGAAAACCGGGTTATCCACATCGTCCAAATTGGAAACTTTGGTTTCCGTTAATTGGTATCCATTGGTGAGGGTGAAATTTGAATTCAGTTTTGCAGAAGCGCTTATCTTGCTTCCGGTTTCCGAAACTTTGTTTTCTTGTAAAAATCGCTGATCATTTGGAATATTGGCATTGATGGCCCTGAGCTTGTAATCCGTATTATAGACTTCCAAAAGTGTAGTAAAGTGCTGGCTCCAATTTCGCTGGTATTCCAAACCCCCGGCAACCGTATTCTGATTTAAACTGCTTTGTCGAGTTATTTCCTGGCTGTCGATCAAGGCATTTTCATTAAAAATTAAAGCATTATCGGTATTAATAAAATTTAACCTGATTCTATCCCGTGAGCTCGGGGTGTACAGCCAGCGAACAGAAACGTCGTAGAAATCAAAGGTTTTATCAGAATTGCCAATTTGAAGGGTATTATCTTCTATTTCGGTGTCCTGGGATATTCGGTCGAAATACGAATTGTAAGTGGGTGTCTCTATCCAATCACTGATTGATTTCCTTGCGGCAATTTGGAGGGAGGAATTTTTGCCCAAAGGCAGATCTGCTACACCATGCGCGTCTGTAAAGTTAAAGCCAACCGCCCCTTTAAACTTTTTATTGATGTTTTTTTCGGTTTCCATGACAATGGTTCCCGAAACACCATCTGCTAGGGAAGCGGGACTCCCATTTTTCCTTACATATACCTTTTGGGTGATGTCTGGATTATACATAGAGATAAGGCCAAAGAAATGTCCTGACTGATACATTTTGATGTTATCCCATAAGATCAGATTCTGATCATTGGTTCCCCCTCTAATATTAATATTCGAAACTGTTTCATTAATACTCTGAATCCCCGGTAGTGACTGTACGGACTGTAAAACATCATTTTGGATTAAGCCGGGGAGGATAGGGGATTCTTCAAAGTTGATACGAAAAGCTCCATTATCTAATTTATCAATCCCCCTTATTAAAAAATCATAAAGGACTATTTCTTCTAATTCCTGTTCCTGAGGGATGAGATAATTTTTGACACAGCTGTTTGGATTGGCAGGATTGTATTTTATGGTTAACGTCTTATATCCAATATGACGAACAATTACGGAGTCTATTCCGTCCTCAAGTGTGAACTCAAAATAGCCATCTTCGTCACTTACCTCGGATTGCCCGGCATATTCGAGGCTCGCCAATACTACCGCATTTCCTGTATCGAGATCCAGGAGAAAACCACATATTCGTTCTTCCGGTAAACTAATTGAGA
>CBDUAW010000288.1:0-3777 GCA_965365215.1 uncultured Eudoraea sp.
AAGAAGGCTACGCGCCGCGTTGTGGCAAATGCAAAACTCCCATTAAAATTAACTGCTCTGGCAATAATTGTACATGCCTTTAGGGTACTTGTATTTGTATTGGGACGTACCGGGCCCTGGATAAATTGGGACGTAAGGCCTGAGGCCCGACCCACATATACATTTGATTGGTTTTGGGTCAATTTTGCTGGAATAATGGCGCTATTAGGCCTGTTAGGCGTTTATATTTTTTGGCGGTATATTAGAAAAAAAGGATTGTTTACGAATTGATTTTAGATGGCTAAGGAATCAAATATAATCACCCTCAAGAACCTTTTGAGCAGAGGGCCAATGAACAAGCCCTTTTACTTTTTAGCCTTCTGTGCTACCCTCTTCCTGGCCCTGTTGATGGTTTGGTTAGATTATACGGAGTTACTATTGTTTTCGGATACTATCAATGTAAGGTTTCCCCTTTCCCTCCTCTTCTATCCGGTAATTGCCCTGGCGGCAGAATTCTTTTTCCACCTCCTTCCCCTTTACCTATTTCTCAGATGGGGATCTCCCTACAAATCAAATCGCATTGAGGCTTTAAAGGGGCCTTTTATTTATGTACTGGCCTTAGTGGAACCTGTTTTACAAGTCTTGTTCGATGCCGGACAGCTTACCGTCTGGGCAACGGTTTACCTTGGCGTGCATATATATGTTTTTAATATTGTTCAACTCCTTACCTTTAGGTTTAACGGCTTCTGGCCCATGTATCTCCTCAGACTTGTGTATTATCTGATATGGCACATCATTTGGGGCTATCTTCGGCTGGAAATTGCACCTTGACCTTAGCTCATCATAACCATGAAATCATCTCAACTCATAACCAAAAAAGAATTGCAAGTACTTCCTAAGGTGTTGCAGCAGTACCTAATCACCACCGGCCTTTTAGGCCAATCCATAGCAAAGAATGTTTTATTAAAACAAATGGGATTGTTTAGCCAGGACGGTGAGCATTGGAAAAAGATCAGGGCGGAGCAAAGGGTTGATATCCAAAAACATGAATTTGTCTGGAAGGCCAGGTTGGGGCCTGTTAGGGTAACCGACCAATTTGTATCGGGTAAGGGACTGTTAAAGGTACAACTCCTTGGCCTCTTCCGGCTGCAGGAAGCCAAAGGCCCTGAAATTGATGAGGGAGAAGCACAGCGATACCTCACAGAAATGATCTGGTATCCAACTGCTTTTGTAGATCCTGCCATTCAATGGGGCGATCAAGAGGCAGCGGCCATAAAAGCCAGCCTTGCTTACGGCAAAGGCAAAACTGCTACAGCCACCTTTCATTTTGGAAATGACGGCCTCATCCATAAAATTACTGCCAATCGCTACCGAACCGTGGGGAAGGCCTATGAATTAAATCAATGGGAAGTTTCCCATTTGGAATACAAGGATTTTAAGGGGATCACTATCCCATACAAGGCCTGGGTTTGTTGGAAATTACCTGAAAAGGACCTCTGTTATTACCAATTGGAAATCACCAGCCTGAATTTTAGTTGAATCCCCTGCAAGGATTCTTCATTGCTCCGAATTTTCTTACTTTTGAACGGTTTGATTTTATCGTATAGAAAATCAACCCGATTTTTGGATCAATGTGGCCCTGTGGCCATATCCAATATTTAATAACTTAACCTATCATTTATGTTTTCAAAGAAAGTTTTTCTTCCCATCCTGATCATTGGTTTATTTGCAGCAGAACTCAACGCCCAGGAAGCTATTATTTTTAAGGTCAAATTTCAACCGGAAAAGACCTATACCACAACACTTACTACCACTTCCAATTCTGAGATAACCTTTAGCTCGGAAGACCCTTTACCGGAGAGTTTGCAGCAACCAATGAAAATGGATGGCAAGACCAAGGTGGTAACGGAAACGGTTACGGAGGGCAAGGAAGAAGATGGAAGTTTTCCTGCTACGATCCACTACCGGGATGGTCAAAACAATATGACGGTTAATGGCCAAAATATGTCGCAACCCTTTCCCTTTACCGGAACCACTATCAAAGGACGGTATAACACTGAAAATATATTTATACTAGATACCATAATTGGCGGGAAGGCTACTGATGAGATGAAACAGACCCTTAGCAGTATGCTGGAAACCATCCAGAAAACCATTCAATTTCCTGACTATGCCCTCAAAGCAGGGGATAGTTTTGAAACGGAGACCCCCATGGAAATTCCCATCCCGGGTATGAATCCCATAATGATCAAAATAAAAATGAACTATACCCTCAAAGAAATTTCAGGAGGTAAAGCCTTGATGGATTTTGTACAACAAATTACGCTCGATAGCAGTCAGGAGCAATTCAATATTGAAGCATCCGGAGAAGGCACAGGATCCTCAGTGTACGATATAGAAGGACAGTTCCTCAGTAGTTACCAATCAGAATTGCCTATGGACCTTTCATTTCAGGTAAACGATCAGCTTTCTGCCAATATGAAGGTAACTACCCAGTCCGAGACTACTGTCACCTTAGAATAAATGCATCCGTAAATACTTTATTCCGGCTGTACCCCTTGAGGGTACCGTTCCCTAATTGAAGAAGGGGCTATACTCAATCTTACTTGATTCTCATATTGGTGAATCCCTAGGTTTGATCAAAACCTTTTATTATGTACACACCGATATTTAATAGCAAGCGCCTTGCACTGTCCTTATTATTTTTCGCCATTTTTCAAATGGCCAGTCCAAATTCAATTCCGGAAATTGTAGTAAAAACCAAAGTGGAAGACGTAACCGTTTTTCTCGAAAATGCCCAGATCACAAGGCGAAAATGGATAGATGTCCCCGCAGGAACCCGGGCGTTTAATTTTACCGGCCTCTCCCCTTTTATCCAGGCCAAGAGCGTACAGGTTAAACTAAAGGGTAATGTAACGCTGCTTGCCGTAAACCACCAGCAAGACTACCTGGACCCCCTGAAGAAATCAGATGCCTTGCTTGTTTTGGAGATGCAATTAAAGGCTATATCTGCAAAGATTGACCTTCTAAAAACCAGAAAGGAAATCATTGCCGAAGAAATCACCTTCCTCAATGCCAACAGGGATATTGGAGGCAATGAAGCCATTAGTGTAACTACCCTGAAAGAGGCAACAAATTTTTATAGCGAACAACTTAGCAAACTAAAAATCAAGCTCCTGGGGCTTGAGGAACAGCATCTGAATGCACTCACAGAGCAGGAAGAAATTGAAAACCAGATCAACGCAATGGCCGGGAGTAAGGAAATGGCCAAAGGGGAAGTGATTGTTAAAGTTAAAGCCGACAAACCTGCCAGAATACAGGTGGAGCTCACTTATGTGGTGGGCAATGCAGGCTGGTTACCCTTCTATGATATCAGGGCAGAACGTATTGATAATCCCCTTTTGCTGGGGTATAAAGCCAAGGTTCGGCAAGACACCAAGGTAGATTGGGACAATGTTAAGATACGCCTGTCTACCGCAGACCCTACAGCCTCAGGGGTTAGCCCGGAACTAATTCCTTACCTCCTGGATTATACCCGTGTTCCCCCAAGCTACACCCGGAATGTTGATCAGGTTTCGGGCGTAGTCCTAGATCAGGACAACCTGCCACTCCCGGGAGCAAATGTGGTAGTACAAGGTACAACCATAGGTACCCAAACCGATTTTGATGGGCGGTATAACCTTACGGTCCCCAAAACCGGAGGCAGCCTGGTCTTCTCCTATATTGGTCAAAAGACACTGGTTAGGAATATCAGTGGCCGCAATATGAATGTGAGGATGGAGGAAGAGGCCGAAGCCT
>CBDUAW010000289.1:0-3764 GCA_965365215.1 uncultured Eudoraea sp.
TTGCGAAAAGTGTTGGGAACACATGTTGAACAAAAAGGGTCTGCAGTGCATTCCAAATACCTCCGGTTCGATTTTTCGCATTTCGCGAAAATGAGTGAGGAAGAAATAAAGGAGGTAGAAAAATTTGTGAATGATAGGATTGAGGAAAACCTTCCCCTGGATGAAAATAGAAATATTACCATGAAGGAAGCCCTTCAGGACGGTGCAATGGCCTTGTTTGGTGAAAAGTACGGGGATGAGGTTCGGACCATACGTTTTGGGGAATCAGTAGAATTATGCGGGGGAACCCATGTAAGTAGAACAGGTGATATATGGCACTTTAAAATTGTTTCAGAAAGCGCTATTGCCGCTGGGGTTAGGCGTATATAGGCAATTACCTCAGATGCGGTTAAGGATTATTTTATGGAAAGGGACGATCAGCTTTCTGAAATAAAAAGACTATTTAAAGGAGATAAGAATCCTGTTCAATCAGTAAGATCCCTTCGGGATGAAAATTCCGAATTGAAAAAAGAACTGGACCTCCTTCTCAAAGAAAAGACCGGGAACCTAAAACAGGTCCTCAAAAATGAATTGGAAGAACTCAATGGAGTGAATTTCCTTGCCAAAAAGGTAGACCTTGATGGCGGCGGACTCAAAGATCTTTCGTTTAAACTGGGGAATGAAATTGACAACCTCTTTCTTTTATTGGCGTCAGAACAGGAGGGGAAAGCGCTCCTGAGTTGCTTTATTTCTAAAAACCTGGCAGAGGAAAAAGAATTACACGCAGGGAATATTATCCGCAGCCTGGGGAAACTGATCAATGGGGGAGGCGGTGGACAGGCTTTTTACGCCACAGCAGGCGGAAAAAATCCAAATGGAATTCCTGAGGCTCTGGAGGAGGCCCGTAAATTTGTCCTTGCCTGATCTCCATTTCAGGAGATTGCAGACCGAAGGATTTTCTTGCCAGATTATAGAATATGGAGTTACAAACCAAATTGCCTTTGGAAAAGGCGTCAAATCCTATTAATTACGATAGTAAGGTTGTTTTACTGGGGTCTTGTTTTGTAGAAAATATTGGAACGAAATTAGATTATTTAAAATTCGAATCCCTTTTAAACCCGGCAGGAATTCTATTTCTCCCCATTTCCATCAAGTCTTTTATCTCCCGTGTTGTAGAAAATGATTCCTATAAGAAAACGGACCTCTTTTTCTGGAATGACCGCTGGGCATGTTTTGAGGTGCACTCGTCATTAAGCAATGCGTCTCAGGAACAACTTCTTTCCAATCTCAATGACATCATAAAAGAAACGCGGAGGCAATTGAATGAAGCAACGCATCTGATAATCACCCTGGGAACGGCCTGGGGGTTTCAATTATTGGAAACGGGACATTGGGTTGCAAACTGTCACAAGGTACCCCAGAATAAGTTTGTAAAAAAGCTGATGCCTGTTGATGAGATCAGAAATAGTTTAACAGCTATAATAAGCCAAATAAGACGACTTAATTCCGAGGTAGAGATTATTTGGTCTGTCTCCCCCGTAAGGCACCTTAAAAATGGATTTGTGGATAACCAGAGAAGTAAAGCACACCTGATAACAGCCGTGCATCAGGTCACCGAAAGTTCCAATTCGCATTATTTTCCATCATATGAATTAATGATGGACGAATTGCGCGATTACAGGTTTTACGATAAGGATATGATACACCCCAGTTCCCTGGCAGTGGAATATATCTGGGAAAAATTTAAGGAGTCCTGGGTTGCGCAGGAAGCCTATCCGCTTATTGAAGAGGTGGCTGGTATTCAAAAGGCTCTGGCCCACAAACCTTTTGACGAGCAAAGTCAGGGGCATAAAAAATTTAAAGAGGCCTTGAAAGAAAGGATACTCAATCTGCGAAAGAAGTATCCCCGCATCCAATTTGGCAGGTTCTGATCTCACAGCTGAAAGGAGTTCAACAAAAGCAGGATTGCTTAGGGCATTGCATTAACTTCGTCAACTAATGCCAAACCGTCATCTATTAAATGTCCCAGCTTGGGGTGTTCTAGTTTAACGGACTCCAAATGCGTTGCAATTTCTTTTGCGAAGCCCAGGTCGTTATTCTTTTTTGCCAACTCATAAAGCTCAACAGAAAGCAACCAATCTTCGGGGTAATTCTCCCTTACTTCCTTAAATACTTTATTCCTGGAAATAGTAGTGTTAACTCCTTCTCTGAACTCCCGTACTTGTAAGTAAAGTTGTTCCAGTTTTTGCCGTCTCGGAGATACATGTGGCTTAATGGTGGTACTCGTGATGGCATGGGTTATCAGGTCAAAGCTATTCAGGTCTGCAGGCCCGTTAAAAGCTGAGACAATAGCTTCTCCCACAGCCATATTATATAATCCTAAAGTTGGCTCGAAGATAACTTTATCCCTATGTGTTACCTGGCATTCATCGAAGGTGATCAGAATTATTTCCCCTCTTAAATTTCGTGTCCCCGTAATGATTACTCCTGATATTTTAATATCACCTTCAAACTCCAAAGAGATGCGTTCTCCTTCATAAATATTATATGCCTTTAGGTCTAGAGGACTCATATTTTCAATGGCCAGGTTTATGCCTTTTAGCATTCCAAGAGGGGTTCCAAAACCGTTTGGATGATGTTCTGTGCTGTGGCCAACAAGTTCTTTTTCCCTGTATGAGAGCGCCGTAGCCCCTTCGGTCTGTATATATACAGGCTTGCCCTGATGCTCAATTACGCTGTTGAATATCCCTGAGATCTGTAGTCCGGTACTGAGTTCAACCGTACCCAGTTCTTTCGAATTGATCAGTTTCTTAATTCCGCTCAATCCACCTTTACGCAAGGCCATAGAATTGGCAAATTCTTCCAGTACCTGGCTTAAATAAGCAAAATCTGGTGTAACAAAAAGCTGAGGTTGCGGTTTTGTAATGTCAAAAGAGGTATGTGCAGCCTTAATGGAATATGGTATTTTCTTAACTTCATCTGTCATACACCAGGCACTCTCACCAATGGATGACAATAAACCTGCACCGTATATTTTGGGATTATCCAAACTGCCTATCAATCCGTACTCCACGGTCCACCAATGCAGGTTGCGAATCAGTGCCATTTCGCTGGGTTCTCCCATATTTTCTTGTAATTCCTCTATGTGTTTTTCAGCTTTTTCAATTTCTTCTGCCGGGGTTCCCGGAGCTTCTTTGATAATAGAGAGGTGTCTTACGGCTTCATAGAGTTCAAAATCCTTGGCGCTGGAGATGGCCTTACATCCAATCTCCCCGAAACGCCTTAAATATTCGGCGTATTCCGGGTTGGCAATGATAGGAGCATGGCCGGCTCCTTCATGAATGATATCTGGCGCGGGCGTGTATTCAATATGTTCCAATTGCCGGATATCTGAGGCAATGACTAGTACATTGTAGGCCTGAAATTCCATAAAGGCAGCAGGCGGGATAAAACCATCAACTGCTACTGCAGCCCAACCAATTTCCTTTAATATCCGATTCATTCCATACATATTGGGAATGTTATCTATGGAAATTCCGGTTTTTTCCAGTCCCTCAACATACGATTTATGTGCTACGGTACTTAAATAGTCAACATTTTTCCGCATTACATATCTCCACACAGCCTGATCTATGGCTGTGTAATCTTCATAATCCTGAGGTTTAATATATTGTCTGAGATGTTCTGGAAGCTTGTCTAAGATGGGGTTACTTTCATAGCTCATATTCCAATGTTTTTGGTCACCTAAAGGTAGATCGGAAGAGCACACGTCTGAACTCCAGTCA
>CBDUAW010000290.1:0-3748 GCA_965365215.1 uncultured Eudoraea sp.
TTGTAAATCCTTTCGGGGTATTTGTTACAGGAATAGACCGGGATTCATCGGCAGGTTCTGATGACGGTTCTTTCCAGGGCAGTCAAATATTCTCCTATACAGGCGCCGTAATGACATTGCCAACAGGGGTGCAGGCAATTGCAGAAAACAATTATGGCAACCCGGATAAGGCCTTGAATTACCTAAAACGAATGACCAGGACCTTTAGCTATGCCCTTCCAGGAAGTATGTATGAGGTTTCTCCTGATTATGGGATGATAACACAAGCCTGGAATATATACTCTTTTGCGATACCCATTGTACAACAGTTTTTTGGTATTCAACCGAATGCTTCTGAGAAGAAGGTAGTAATTGAACCACAATTGCCCTCGGGATGGGAATTTGCGAATTTGGAAAATGTGCAAATCGCTGATAATAGTGTTTCGGTTTACTACCAACGTACAATGAACGAGACCGGTTTTAAAGTACAAATGCAGCATCCGGGATGGACCATAGAACTTCGTCTACCCCAGCTTGAAAAGGCTGAATATCAGATTGTCTCGGGGGATGCTGAAAAACAAATATCAGATGGCTCTATACGTTTTACTTCACTCCAGTCAGAACTTGAAGTAAAGATTGTACGCAATTAATTCGGCCTAGGGGACAGCTTAAATACACCCCCTGGTAATTCTATTTTGAAAAAGGATAATCATTACTTTTACGACAAATTATCGTCCAATTATTCCCTACAAAAAGTCATATACAATTAAGGAAGCCACCCGTAAAATTGAGCATTTTTGTGCTTATCAGGAAAGATGTCACCTGGAGGTTAAAAACAAGTTACGGGAGATGCATATGATCCCTGAGGCAATAGACCAGATATTGGGGCACCTAATTGATCATAATTATCTGAATGAGCAGCGATTTGCCGAAACCTATGCGAGAGGGAAGTTCAGGATAAAAAAGTGGGGGAAAGTCAGGATTGTAAAAGAACTCAAAGCGAGAAAGATCTCAGCCTACAATATAAAATATGCCTTAAAGGAAATTCCTGAGGAGGATTATCTCGCCACCCTGGATCAACTGGTCAAAAAAAGAATTGAAGAATTGGGTACAATCTCTCCTGTTGAAAAAAGAAAAAAGCTGGCCTCTTATTTGCTCTACCGGGGGTGGGAGACCCATCTGGTTTATGAAAAAATCAGGGAAATATAAATGTTTACTAAGGGCTTCTTTAACGGTTTGTCAAATGTCGTTCTGTTCTCCTGATCGCCTCCTCATTTTTCCAGTCGATCCACTTCTGCCCCTTCAGCTTTCTCATTAGATTGTCATAATGGCGCATTACGGCGATATTATATACCGCTTTTGCTAAATTTTTGGGGTTTCGGGCGATACCTCTTAAACTCATAGAAATCCCAGGGGTAATATAGCGCATATGATGCCAGTAGCCCTCCGGGATGTAAAGGAGATCCCCGTGCTCCAGCCTGGTTTTGTATCCAGAAGATTCTTTTAGGGCTGGCCATTTAGTGAAATCCGGATTTGAAAAGTCAATGCTTTCATGAGTAATCAGGGAATGCGGTACCTTGTATAGGTATTTATTTTGTTGCTGATCAAATAAGGTGCATTCCTTAATGCCATCGAAGTGAAAATGAAAGATGTTGGCCAGGTCTATGTCATAGTGCATAAAGGTAAAGGAGTCTCGGCCACCGAAGAAAAGCATTGGCAGACTTCTCATGAGCTTTAATCCTAAATCGGGATAGTAGAAATCTTTCTGCAATTCCGGGATTTCCTTTAAAATGTTCCATAGAAAAATCCGATATCGCGTAGGTTCACTTTTAAGAAGGTCAATGTAGGAGGACATTTTCATACGAGCATGGGGTTCATTAAACCCGTCTTCATATTGTACCGGCCGATCATCGTATAAGGGCACTGTTTTTTCACCGGCCATCTCTTTCATATAATCCAGATTCCATTTTTTATAGGCAGGCCAGTCCTCAGCAAAGCGCTCAATAACCACAGGCTTTTGCAATCTGAAGAAATCACTAAGAAACTCCTCAGGAGTGATGGATGTACGTCTTGGGATATCCTGTAAATTCAATGGCTACGGATCAATTAAACCTCAAAAGTATAAAAAATCAAAAATCGGATTCGACAAACCAGCGATCTGTTTAAACGGATCTTCCGGTATTTGCCTTAGCCGCTTCATTCCTTTCAATTTTATGTCCGGGCCGAGTCCATCTGGGTTTTTCACCCAATGGCTGCAGCTGTGATTCTTCGGCTTCAACCGTTTTGGGTTGCGGGGCCTTCACAAATGCAGGCTGTGGTTTCAATCCTAATAAACTAAAGAGTTCCATATCTTCATTAACATCCGGATTGGGTGTTGTAAGTAATTTGTCTCCCGCAAAGATGGAATTAGCGCCGGCAAAGAAGCAAAGTGTCTGCCCTTCCTGAGTCATTTGAGTCCTTCCTGCGGATAATCTAACCTGGGTCTTTGGCATTACTAGCCTGGTTGTTGCCACCATCCTTACCATCTCCCAAATGGAAACTGGTTTCATGTCCTCCATTGGCGTCCCTTCCACAGCTACCAGGGCGTTGATAGGGACTGATTCCGGTTGTGGATTCAAGGTGGAAAGAGCCACCAACATTCCGGCCCTATCTTCGAGTTGCTCTCCCATCCCTATTATTCCTCCACTACACACGGTCACATTTGTTTTTCTTACATTGGAAATGGTTTCCAGCCGATCCTCAAAAGCCCTTGTTGAAATAACATCCTTGTAATAGTCTTCAGAGGTATCAAGGTTATGGTTGTAAGCATATAATCCGGCTTCCGCTAATCGCTGGGCCTGATTTTCAGTCAGCATTCCAAGTGTGCAACAAACCTCCATATCGAGTTTATTAATAGTCCTCACCATCTCAAGAACCTGATCAAACTCCGGGCCGTCCTTTACATTTCTCCAGGCGGCACCCATACATACCCGGGAACTTCCTGAAGCCTTTGCTCTCAGTGCTTGTGCTTTTACCTGTTGAACACTCATCAGATCATTTCCTTCAATATCCGTATGATATCTGGCAGCCTGTGGGCAGTACCCACAGTCCTCAGGACATCCTCCGGTTTTTATAGAAAGCAGGGTGGAAACCTGTACCGTGTTGGGATCGTGAAACTGGCGGTGAATGGTGGCTGCCTCATAAAGCAGTTCCATCATTGGTTTATTGTAGATATCTACAATCTCTTCTTTTGTCCAGTTATGTCTTTCCAGTTTCATAAGGTTCGTTTATTTAGGTTCAAAAATATACCATCTTTTGCTGATAATCCAACAATCGCGGTGCAATTTATAACCGTCCAGCAAGTGTTAAGTTGCCTTCTGCCTCCTCAGAAGTACAGACACCGCATTGCCTCCAAAGCCGACGGCATTAACCAAAACCTTTTCAATCTTAGTGGGAGCAACACCGAAATTAAGATATGGCACCTCTACAAACTGTTGGTTTTTCATCATTAAAAGGGCCAATTCAAGACTCAACATACCTGAAGCACCAAGGGTGTGCCCAATTTTCCATTTATTGGTTGTTAATGCCGGGACTTTATCACCAAAAACGGCCTGTATGGCCCTATACTCACTTTCGTCTCCCATTTTAGTGCCGGGAGCATGCATCACAACGGCGTCTATTGATGTCTTATCCTCATCCTTTAAGGCCATCTCCATAGACCGTTGAAGACAAATTCCTTCACCTGACAAGGAAGCCGCGTGTTTTAGGGATTCGAGATCGGAAGAGCACA
>CBDUAW010000291.1:0-3703 GCA_965365215.1 uncultured Eudoraea sp.
AAAGGCAGTACCAGATCTCTTCCCAAATAGGGTAGATACCTGGATCAACAGGGTGGAGAGTTTTTGGGATCCGGCAGATACAGAGGGGGATTATCAGATAGAAAAAGCAAAAATTGCTATTGCCAGTGGGGGTGTTATTGGCAATGGGGCAGGGAAAAGCGTAATGAAGAATTTCCTGCCACAAAGCTCCTCAGATTTTATTTACGCCATAATAATTGAAGAGTACGGTTTAGTAGGCGGTCTTATGCTGATGTTCTTTTACCTGCTACTCTTATTCAGGATTGTAGTGGTGGCAAATGGGAACCAGTCGGTTTTCGGAAAATTATTGGTAGTAGGGGTAGGATTGCCCATTGTATTTCAGGCACTTATCAATATGGCGGTTGCAGTGGAATTATTTCCGGTAACCGGACAAACATTGCCCTTGATAAGCAGTGGCGGTACTTCCATTTGGATGACCTGCCTGGCCATAGGGATTGTGTTGAGTGCCAGCGTTAAAAAACATCAGGTAAAGGATGAAATGAAAACAGAAATGGATGAAACGAACCCTTTAGAAGTATTAAGTGGACAACTATAGGTTTATTCTGTCTGGAGGGGGTACCGGGGGCCATATTTATCCGGCCATAGCCATAGCCAATGAATTAAAGGTTAGGCACCCGGAGGCAGCATTTCTGTTCGTTGGGGCCCGGGACCGGATGGAGATGGAGAAAGTACCACAGGCAGGATATAAAATTGAGGGATTGTGGATTAGTGGATTACAAAGAAAAATTAGCTTAAAAAATCTGCTGTTTCCATTTAAAGTGATAAACAGTTTAATGAGAGCCAGAAAGATCATAAAAAAATTTAAACCCGATGTAGTAATCGGTACAGGTGGCTTTGCCAGTGGTCCCGTTTTGAAAACCGCTGCTTCCTTCGGGATTCCATCGGTGATCCATGAGCAGAACTCCTATGCAGGCCTAACCAATAAATTGCTGGCAAAAAAGACAAGTAAAATTTGTGTAGCCTATGAGAATATGGATCGGTTTTTTCCCAAGGAGAAGCTTGTAATGACAGGAAATCCTGTCCGGAAAAACCTGACCCTTATGGATGGGCATAAACAAGAAGCCAGTTCCTATTTTGGGTTGGATCCCAAGAAGAGAACTTTGTTGATCCTGGGGGGAAGTCTGGGTTCCGCCAGGATTAATGAATTGATATTGGAAAAACTTGAATTCTTTTCCAATTTGGGAATACAATTGGTTTGGCAGTGTGGAAAAGGATATTATGAAAAGTATGTTCGATACCAATCTGATAATGTGAGGGTATATGATTTTCTCAACAGGATGGATCTGGCCTATGCTCTGGCCGATGTGATTATTTCCAGGGCAGGAGCAAGTTCTGTCTCAGAACTCTGTATAGTTGGCAAGCCGGTCATATTTATACCGTCACCTAATGTGGCAGAGGACCATCAAACAAAAAATGCCAGAGCCCTGGTGGCAAAAGATGCAGCAATATTGATTAAGGAAAGTGATCTGGAAGTACAATTTGATGGGGTTTTCAGGTCGCTTATGGACTCTGATGCGCAACGAAGTAAGCTTGCTGCAAATATTAAGGAATTAGCATTACCGAATGCTACTGAACATATAGTAAATGTTATAGAATCACTGATAGAAAAATAAATTGGAAATAAAGGATATACATAGTGTTTATTTTGTTGGTATAGGAGGCATTGGCATGTCTGCCCTTGCACGGTATTTCCATTATCTGGGGAAGAATGTTGCCGGCTACGATAAAACTGAAACGCCTTTAACCCGTGATTTGTCCAAAGCGGGTATTTCAGTGCACTATGATGACGAAGTTTCCAATATTGCTCCGGTTTTCAGGGAGAGGAATACTACCCTTGTTGTATATACCCCGGCTGTCCCTGAATCCCATCAGGAATTAAAATATTTCAGGCAAAATGGTTTTAACATAAAGAAAAGGGCGAAAGTACTGGGTATTATAACCCGGGATACATTTTGTTTCGCAGTGGCAGGGACTCATGGCAAAACAACTACCTCCTGTATTCTGGCACATTTACTAAGGGAATCAGGGACCCCACTAACAGCATTTCTCGGTGGTATTTCGGAAGACTTCAATAGCAATTTCCTGCTAGAAGGTAGTTCCTACACAGTGGTAGAGGCCGATGAATTTGACCGCTCCTTTCTACACCTTTCCCCCAACGTGGCATGTATTACTTCTATGGACCCTGACCATCTTGATATTTATGGAGATCACGAATCACTGCAAAAATCCTTTGTTGAATTTGCGGACCAACTCAAACCAAAGGGGAAATTATTCGTGAGGAAAGGATTGCCAATTACAGGGCTTACCTATGGGATTGATGACGATTCTGACTACTGCATTCGCAATTTGAAGATCGAGGAAGGGGTATACATATTTGATCTTGGTACCCCGGAAACTACCTATGAAAATATAAAATTCAATAAACCAGGACGCCATAATTTACTCAATGGCCTTGTAGCCTTTGCCATGGCCCTGGAAGCAGGTTCATCGGTAGAAAAACTGATAGGTGCCATGGAATCCTTTAAAGGGGTGCAAAGAAGATTTTCTTATGTGATAAAGGAGGAAGATTTTGTCTTTATAGATGATTATGCGCACCATCCCACAGAAATTGATGCCGTTTTAGAGGCCATTGGAGAGATGCACCCTAACAGGACTACCATGGTGGTATTTCAGCCTCACTTGTATTCCAGAACACAGGATTTTGCCGACGAATTTGCAAAAAGCCTTGAGAAGTTCGATCATGTTTTATTGCTGGATATCTATCCGGCAAGAGAGGCTCCTATCCCCGGAATTACCTCGAAATGGCTGCTTGAAAAAATAAATAATCCGAATAAAAATCTAATAGAAAAAAAACATATAACACAGGAAGTAAAAATGAAAAATCCGGAGGTATTGGTAGCCTTGGGGGCAGGGGATATCGGACTGGAAGTTTCTAGAATAAAAAATGAATTGTCCTATGCGAGTTAATTGGAATATTTTAAAATTATTAATGTAATTATTTTAATAGTCTGTATAACAGGACTTTACTCTTTTACGCATCATCGAAATGCGCATCGAAAAGTTTCTGGGATCACCCATGAATTTATAGGCGAGAATAGTCTTTATGTAACCCAGGGTGTCGTTAATAAATTGTTAATACAAAATTACGGGAGTCTCCAGAATGTCCCAAAAGAAGATTTAGTTTTGAATACTATAGAAGAGGTCATTGAGGCCAATGAAATGGTAAAAAGTGCCCAAGTATATCTTACTGTTAATGGTGAGCTTAGGTCTAAAATTGTACAACGGCAACCCATCGGACGTATTGAAGGATTGAAAAAATTCTACCTGGACGAAGAAGGCAGGAAAATGCCTTTGTCGAAGAATCATTCTGCGCGTGTTCCGATCATTACGGGAGAAATTACCGCTAAAAGTCTTGAGGATGTTTACCTCATTTTAAAATACATCAACAGTGATGATTTTTTGAGGAAGAATATTATAGGGATTCATATTGAAGCAGAGGAAAAATACCAATTGAAATTTCGTGTGGAAAATTTCGTGGTAAACCTTGGAGACGTGACAGATCTGGATGAAAAGTTTAAAAACTTTAAAGCCTTTCACGCCAAGGCAACAAAAGACAAAACATTGGACAATTATAAAATTGTAAGCTTAGAATTTGATAACCAAG
>CBDUAW010000292.1:0-3689 GCA_965365215.1 uncultured Eudoraea sp.
GGGAAAATTTCCTTAAGCGAAACCGAATCATAGCTGGGATTAGTGAGGCTACGGTAGTGGTTGAGTCTGCGGAAAAAGGGGGAAGCCTGGTTACGGCAGATTTTGCGCAGGACTACAATCGTGAGGTATTTGCTGTTCCAGGAAAGATTGGCGATAAGTTTAGTGAAGGGTGTAATAACCTAATCAAACAACAAAAAGCACATTTGATAACCTCTGCTGCGGATCTCATTTATCTATTGGGATGGGAGATAGAAAATGAAGCTAAAAGACCTGTGCAAAAATCCTTCTTCGTGGAGTTAAGCAGCACAGAACAATTGATTTATGACCACCTGAATAAAAATGGGATACAACCTATAGATGATATTGCGCTGGATTGCCGGATCCCTATAAGTAAACTTACGTCAACCCTTTTTGGTATGGAAATGAAAGGGGTAATCAGGCCACTTCCGGGGAAGCGGTTTGAGCTGCTTTAGTATCCCAGTTTTTCCCTGACCCTATGCAATACGGAATTGGCGATATTCCCGGCTTTTTCTGCTCCAAAGGACAGGGCCCTATCCACTTCTTCCAGATTCTCCATATAATAGTCGAACTTTTGCCTGGCATCCCCGAATTTTGTCAGCAGCACCTCATAAAGGGCCTGTTTGGCATGCCCATAACCATAATTTCCGTTGAGGTAGTTCTTCCTCATTTCTTCTACTTCGGCCGGCGTGGCGATAATACTGTACAAGGCAAATACATTATCCGTGTCGGGATCTTTTGGCGCTTCTAGCGGTTTGCTATCGGTCACAATTCCCATGATCTGTTTCCTCAATTTTTTTTCCGTAAGGAAGATGTCAATGAGGTTACCCTTGCTCTTACTCATCTTCTGCCCATCTGTACCCGGAATATACATGGTTTCCCGTCTTACCTGGGCTTCCGGTAGAACGAATGTTTCTCCCAACTGGGCATGAAATCTGGACGCAACATCACGGGTCATTTCCAGGTGTTGCAGCTGATCTTTGCCAACCGGAACAATCTCGGCATCATATAAAAGGATATCCGCAGCCATGAGCATTGGGTAAGAAAATAGGCCGGCATTGACATCTTCAAGCCTGTCGGCCTTGTCTTTAAATGAATGGGCCAGGGTTAGTCGCTGGTAAGGGAAAAAACAACTGAGATACCATGCTAATTCTGTTACCTGAGGCACATCGCTCTGACGATAAAAAACCGTTTTTTCTATATCAAGGCCAAAAGCAAGCCAGGTTGCTGCTGTTGCGTAAGTATTCTGACGCAATTCGTCCCCATTTTTAATCTGGGTTAAAGAATGCATATCGGCAATAAAAAGGAAGGAATCATTTTGTGGATCCCCTGCCATTTCTATAGCAGGCATAATAGCCCCGAGGATATTTCCCAGATGTGGCCTTCCCGTACTTTGTATCCCTGTGAGAATTCTTGCCATTGGCTTTCGTTTAACAAGAGACAAAAGTAAAAGAAATACATATACCCTGCTAAAATTGTTATTTTTGGGGCATGCGAAAGCTGCTTAGAAAATCAGGACAACTTCTATATCGCATATGGTTTTATATTTTGGTAACCCTTCCCATTGTTCTATTTCTTCCCTTCCTTTTATTAGTTACGCTTTCTGAAAAGACCTACAATCAGTTTTTCTGGATGGCCCGAAATATTTGGGCTAACGTTATTCTTTATGGGATGTTATGTATCCCCGTAATAAAAAAAGAAGAGCCGTTTGTAAAAGGGAAAAGTTATATGCTGGTGGCTAATCATACCAGCATGCTCGATATAATGTTAATGCTCAGAACAACCAGGAATCCTTTTGTTTTTGTAGGTAAAAAGGAACTGGAGAACATTCCCCTCTTTGGCTTTTTCTACAAAAGGGTATGTATTTTGGTAGACCGCAAGGATAGCCGGAGCAGGACGGCAGTTTACCGCAGAGCCCAGCGCCGCTTGAATCAGGGTTTAAGTATCTGTATTTTCCCTGAAGGAGGTGTCCCGGATGAAACTGTAATCTTGGATCAATTCAAGGACGGGGCATTTAAAATGGCCATAGCTCATGGTATTCCCGTAGTGCCCATTACGTTTCTGGACAATAAAAAGCGATTTCCGTTTACATTTTTTAGTGGTATGCCGGGGCCATTACGTGTAAATGTGCACCGGTTTATTGAAACCAAAAACCTTCAGGAAATAGACAAAACGGCGCTTAGAGAACAGGTCAGGACGTTGATTTTGGAAGATCTAAACGATTAATCCAGGAATTCCTGTTTCTTGATTTTATACCAAACCCCATCTTCACTTCCCAATTCGTATGGAGCATGCTTGTAATACGTCATCCCCAGCTTCTGCATTACCCTTATAGAGGCCGTATTCTCAGGAAGTGAAATAGCTACTATTTCCGCAAGCTTAAGTTCTTTGAAGCCATAAGTCAAAATTGCGTTAGAGGCTTCTGTTGCAAATCCCTTTCCCCAGAATTCCTTCTTGAACCTATAGCCAAGATCAACCACTTCAAATTCATGTAAATACGTAAGACCTGCCCATCCCAGAAATTCATCTGTACCTTTCCTTACTACTGCGAGCCGGCCGAAGCCATCTTCTTTGTAATTTTTTAAACGGCCTGCTATGGCCCTGTCAATTTCGTCAATTGACCTTACCACATCTTCCCCTGTATATTGCTGCACCTCAGGATCAGAATGTAAAACAAAGAGCTCTGTTCTGTCCTCACGGTTTATTTCCCGAAGTATCAATCTTTCCGTTTCTAGAATGGTTCCCATACTAAAAGGCCTAGTTTTTAAGTCTATTTATAATCTTCCCGGGTAGTTTTATTAACTTTTAGCCCGTGAAAGGGCAAGTTTTCCGCCCAGCCAAGCCATGGGGAGATAGGCCAGTGCAACATCCAGTACGGCAAACCATGCAGGCGACGGCAGCATAAAAATATTGGCGATACCCCCAGCAAGAAAAAATATCCCAATTAACAAAGCGAGCTTCAACTTGTGTGTTGCCGCAATCATACCACAAAATAAGGCCCCTGCAAACGTTCCGATGGCATGGGCTAAAAAGGGCATAATAAAATGCCTTGGCTCAAAGAGGTGTAAAGATGTCTTCAAGCCTTCCATAGTGGTTACATCTGCCCCTTCCGGAGGAGGGATTACAGAACTGCTAATCATCACAATCCCTATATTCACAATACTGCCAATTACTAAACCCGAAACAACGGCTAAAATATTTTTCACAATTGGATTCATGCTCGATTATTTTACACTACAAGATAAAACAAGTAATTGAACTACAGCTTTTTAGATATATAATACCATTTCCCATTGAGGATTAGACCTCAGCAAAAACGGAGGTAAGCTGCTTCTTGGATTGAATCTTCCGGCTTTATTCAGGGTTAAAGTCTTTTACCCGCACTTCATCATATGCTGTATACGCATCAGGTTCTCTTGCTATGATATTTTGAGGAATATTATTAAGTAGTAGTTGGAATTCCTCATCATCAAGGGTATCTATGTAAGTAGCGAACTCATCAGACAATGGATCTTTTGAAAAATACTTCCTGTACATTAAGACTATTGATTTCAACATAGGCAGATATGGTTGTAAATCTGTAGTGGTTGATGCCTCCTCGCTGTCAATCCACGCTATGGGCACCTTACTTATTGAATTCTTTTTCAACAGTTCGGTACGGAGCAATAGCT
>CBDUAW010000293.1:0-3687 GCA_965365215.1 uncultured Eudoraea sp.
AAGATTAAATGTGCAGAAGACATATTTCAGTTAGACACCAAGGGGTTCCGGGGAGAAGCATTAGCTTCCATTGCGGCCATTGCGCATGTAGACCTTCTTAGCAGGAAGCCATCTGAAGAACTCGGAACAGAAATTAAGATAGAGGGTAGTAAAGTCCTTTCTCAGGAGGTGGTCACTAGCCCTAAAGGAACTTCGGTAGCTGTAAAAAACCTTTTTTTTAATATTCCGGCTCGGCGTAATTTCCTGAAATCTAACCAGGTAGAGTTGCGGCATATTACTGATGAATTCCACCGTGTAGCCCTGGCACATCCATCTGTTGAATTTCATTTTTATCATAACAACAATGAACTTTTTAATCTGGCACCCTCGTCCTATCGAAAACGCCTTGTTGGTATTTTTGGAGGAAAGACCAATGAAAAGCTGGTACCGGTAAAGGAGGAAACACCGGTGGTTAATATTTCAGGTTTCATTTTTAAGCCGGAGTATGCCAAAAAAAGCAGAGGCGAGCAATTCTTTTTCGTCAATAACCGGTTTATAAAAAGTCCCTATCTACATCACGCAGTGGTCAATGCCTTTGAAGGCTTGCTGAGACCAGATACTTTCCCAGGGTACCTGCTCTATCTTGAAGTTGACCCGGCATCAATCGATATCAACATTCATCCTACTAAAACCGAAATCAAATTTGATGATGAACATACGCTTTATGCCATATTACGGGCGGCTGTAAAGCACAGTCTGGGGCAGTTTAATATTTCTCCGGTCCTGGATTTTGAACACAATCAGAACCTTGAAACGCCGTATGATTTTCGGGAGAAACAGGTTAAGATCCCCAGCGTGAAGATAGATGTTAATTACAATCCCTTCCGGCAAGAAAAGCAGCACTTACAGGGTCACAGACTTACACAACGGGCAGGTAATTGGGATGGACTTTATGTTGGCCTTGAATCTAAACTGGGAGAGAAAGACGCTTTTAGTAGTGTACAGTTGGAGTCAGAAGCCAACACCAATACGATATTTGAGACCATAAAAACCGATACCGCTCCCGGGGTTAATTGTTTTCAGCTAAGACGGAAGTATATCATTACCTCTATAAAATCGGGCCTGTTGACCATTCATCAGAGCAGGGCACACCAGCGGGTACTTTATGAGAAATTCCTTAGGACCATTACCCTTAAGGAAGCTATTAGTCAACAATTGCTTTTCCCACTGATCCTCTCTTTTAGCAAGTCTGAGATGACGCTAATTAAGGATATAAAAGAGCAACTGGAAGTTTTTGGTTTTGTATTTGATAAATTGGAAGAAGACAAGTTGCAAATCTCCGGAGTCCCATTCCTTGTTCCGGAAAGTGAGGTGGGAATTGTTCTCGATCAACTTTTAGCTGATCTTCAGGAGTTTAATAATTCAGATACTTTTTCTCCTACTGATTTGCTGGCCAGGACTATGAGTAAATCCCTGGCAGTTAAAACCGGAACTTTATTAGACCATGCTTCACAGAATACCTTGGTAAATGATCTCTTTGCTTGCAAGGAACCAAAACTGAGCCCATTTAATAAGCCAACGTATATAACCATAGCTGAAAACGAAATAGATAAAAAATTTATATAAATGGGCAGACTAACCGATGCGATTAAGCATTTACTTATAATCAACGTTATTTTCTTTGTGGCCACCAATCTCTATGGGGAACAGATGTATCAATGGTTCTCACTGTGGTTTCCGAAAAACGAAAACTTTGGTATCTGGCAGATCATTTCCCATATGTTTATGCACGGAGGATTTATGCATATTCTCTTTAACATGTATGCGCTCTGGGCTTTTGGTTCCCCATTAGAACGAATGTGGGGACGGAACAAGTTTTTGTTCTTTTATTTTTCGGCAGGCCTGGGCGCTGCACTTATTCACACTGCGGTAAATTACTACAACTTTAACGCCGGGATGGACGCCATACTTGCTACCGGAATGTCCGAAAGTAAAATCATGGATATCATCACAAATGGACAGTTTGTTCAATCCTGGCAAACGCTCGATAGCTGGCCTGTGATAGAAAAGGGGCTGAATGCCATTAATACTCCGGCAGTGGGTGCCTCAGGGGCAATTTATGGTATTCTGGTTGCCTTTGGGATGTCTTATCCCAACAGCGAATTGTTCCTTATCTTCCTGCCAATTCCTATAAAGGCTAAGTATTTTATCCCTGTACTGGTAGGGCTCGATCTCTTTTCAGGAATTACTGGTTACCCCATTTTTGGAAGTGGGATTGCGCACTTTGCGCACGTTGGAGGGGCCCTTTTTGGTTTTATTATGATGTGGTATTGGAAGAGGAACCAGTTTAATAAGAATAGATGGGATTAAATGAGTAGTGGAAATTTAAAATATCAATACGCTCGGCTGAGCATTGCTGAAAAGCTGATAGCCATTAACGTAATCGTGTATTTGGCAGACCGATTAATTACCTTTCTGTTTGGCTTAAACAGAGAGTTCTTTTATGTCTGGTTCGAATTACCAAAGGACTTTTTTGCTTTTATTGGGCAACCCTGGTCTCTTGTTACCTATTCGTTTTTCCATGCTGATCTATGGCACCTCTTCTGGAATATGATCATGCTCTATTTCTCCGGTCGCATATTCCTCAACTTGTTTGGCAGTAGGACCTTTATAAACGTTTACTTTCTCGGAGTCATTCTTGGGGCGCTGTTCTTCTTATTGAGTTACAATATCTTCCCTGCATTCCTGGGTTCAAATTCTGCCTTAATTGGAGCATCGGCAGGGGTAACCGCCGTGCTTATCTTTATTTGCGCCTATATTCCAAATCAGGAGGTGCGCTTGTTCGTTTTTAATATAAAGCTTTGGTATATAGGGGTCTTCTTTATTTTGGTAGATCTGCTTCAAATTTCGTCCGGGAGCAATGCCGGGGGAAGACTGGCCCATTTAGGAGGGGCATTACTAGGTTATGTCTATGCAAGACAGCTATTACAGGGGAAGGATATCGGAAAGGGATTCTCCTCCTTACTAGACAGTATTTCCAACCTATTTAAAAAGAGGGAAAAAAAGGCACCCTTAAAAACGGTATATCGCAAAAGCAAAAACACCCAAAAGACCAAAGCGGATTACGATAAGGAAAGCAGACAGCGCAAAATTGATTCCATCCTGGATAAGATCAGCAAGTCAGGTTACGAAAGTCTTTCCAAGGATGAAAAGGACTTCTTGTTTAAGGCCGGAAAAGAAGAATAATCTCCAATGGGATAAAATCCCTATTTCATCATAAAACAGTCTGCAAAATCTGCAAAAATATGAATCATGAGGGCCAGCCCTAATAGTCTGGTACGTCTATAAATAGTTAAAAAGAGGTACGCTGTAATGGCCCAATAGGTGTGGAGAGGGTGGAAATTGATACTACACCTTTGTGCATCAAATATTGGCGTGGCGAGTAGATGATCCACATCGATCAGGATGCCAGCAAGCAGAATCAGAATGACCTTTAAACGGTACCCTTTATAAAATAAAAGACCAACTATTATCGGGAGCAGAAAATGTATGCCATAATGGAGAAATATTCTAGTCATATAAAGGGATAAGATCCAGGTTTTTCAAATAGTCAAGGGTTGCCGGCCCTTCATTGAATAGGAGGTCTACAACGCTCATATTGGGGGTAAAACCATGGCGGTCACCAAAGACCTGGGTATATTCCGGGAA
>CBDUAW010000294.1:0-3680 GCA_965365215.1 uncultured Eudoraea sp.
AACCCCCTAATAAAGGATCTTCTTTGGTGTCTGCATGCCACTGTAGATGGAGGGATATTTTCTTTCGATTAAGTACGGCGTACATATGATCTCCTGAAACGATTTCGAAACCCGTAAATTTTCTGTGCCATTCCAAATCGCGCTTAATATCCTTACTTGGGAGTACCGGACAAATTTGAAGAAGATTGTTGGCCATTTTATTTTCGATTTTTCTCAAGCTGATAATATCCGTAATAACATAGCGGGTGTTATACGTCAAGCAGATGTTTTCCTATTCGGGGTTTGCTGTCGATTCAGCACCTTCCTTGTTCAGGTTGATATCAGGAATACGTACCACCTCTACCGTAGACGATGCAAGAAGCACTTTTCCATTTGTTTCCCTAAAGGCTTGTCCTATTCTATCGTTAAGGAGGTGTTTGGTAAATCTACGTTTTTTATAGTCTACAATATACCGCAGATTGAACTGCATCCAGTTATCGGTCATTGTAATTGCAAGGGTTGGGGCTACCTGGGCATCCTGAATATAATAACGGTCAACCACATTCTTCCATTTGGCTACGGAACCCTTCACATATTCTGATAAAGTTTCAGAGGCAATAGATATTATAATTTCCTTGGCGAGTTCTATATCAGATCCGTAACGCACCGGTAAATTGAATTCGTCCCAGATAAAAGGAAAATCCCTTGAGTAATTGTATACCGGACCTTTAAAAACGAAGGCATTACTTAGTTTAACAATCCGCCCGCTGTAATTATCACTACTAACCCATTCGCCAATTTCCATCATGGTGGTATACACACTGTCAATATCAATGACATCTCCTTTAATCCCATTGATTTCTATCCGGTCTCCCGGCTTGTAGACCTTAACGAAGAATATATACATAGAACCCGCAATACTCAGGATTAGTTCCTGAAGGGTAATGGTTATCCCGGCAGTTAATAAGCCAATGGCGAGTGCAAAATCCTTTATATTACCAGTAAAATAAGTGATGGTTAATATCACCAGGAAAAAATATCCCAGCACCTCAATTCCTTTCTGTGATTTGTAACGTGTTTTGGTATCCGGTAAATGTCTTCGCAGAAGTTTTCTGATAAACTGGACCATCCCAATAATGAAGACCACCCAAATCAAATACTTGATGAGGGAAGAAGATGTAGGATGTTCTTGCATCCACTCTTTTATCAATTCAAGAGATTCCATGGTATAAAATGATCCTTGTAACGCGAACTTTTTTCGTTGGGTAAAATTCTTTTATCAAGTTACTTAAATTCCTGACTTTTTCCAGATTATTTAGGGCCTATTCGTTTCACTATAGCAACTTTTTTACAATCGCTATTTGTCCCAGATGATAATAGGTATGCTGCAACAGACCAATCAAATTTCGCAGATAGCTCCCGTATTTCTCATCTTCAAAAACATCTCCCATTTTTTCATCGGGCAGTTTTTCCAGAGCCGCTGCAAAAACCCTCGCATCTTCTACAGTCTTATTGACCAATTGCTCCCAATCATGCTGGGATTTTATAGGAGGGAGATTAAAACTTTCCGAGTCATGTGCTTTCAAAGGTTCTCCTTGTAACACCTTCAAAACAGCAGCGATATAATAATTGATATGAAAAACCAAAGCTGCTATGGTATTGAGGTTCTTTATCTTTGTAGTGGCCTGTTCCCAGCTAATATCGGTTAATTGATCCTTTAGGTTTTCTGCTGTCCAGTTACCATTGTAATGCACTTCCCGGATATTATTAGCAATAAGCGACGTTATTTCCATTTACGATCTATTTATGATTAAAAACTGCAATAGCCCTTACCGGGGAACCTGTACCACCTTTTATCTTCAAGGGTAGTCCTATAAATTGGAATCTCCCCCGTCCTACCAATTTATGCAGATTTATTAAATTCTCATAATGGGTAAAACCCAATTCTCCGCATATATGGTGAACTTCTTTATTGGAAATTCCTGGGATTCCGGGCGACATGGTTTCCACCCCAAAGGCAGAAATTCCATGATTGCCCAGCCATCGTGCAACTTTGGCCGTAATTCCCGGTCCGTTTGGCCATTCGGGCCCGCCATAAGTCCTTCGATAGTGATCTGTATAAAACAATACGGTGTCCCCCCTTTTTATTTCCAGACCGATTGTGTCCAGGGCTGCCTGAATTTCATCAACAGTAATCAATTCCTTTAAATCCTTATTAGAGAAATCAAGACATATCCCTTCAGTATAAAACATGGACAGGGGCATAGTATCTATAGATTGTCCCTTATTACTGATGTTCATATGGTTTAATGCATCAACATGGCTGCCGGTATGCTCACTTAGTTCCAATTTATACACACTGGGGGATTGTGTAACTGGGTTTGTAATACCGTCCCATTCCTCATGGGTATTGTGCACGGTCATTTTTACCTCTGGGAGGTTTTTGTAAACGGCCATTCCAGGGTATATTACCTGACTCAAATCTATGATTTCTGCCATAAGGGTACTGTCTTCTGCTTTATTTAATAGTTAATTGGTCTCTTGTCCAAACTATTTCGGTTCCAGACTCATTACGTATTCATGGCTTTCCTGCAGGTATTTGGCCACTTGTTCCGGATCGTTCAAAATCTTTGCGGGTACCAGGATATAACCTCTCATAATAGCACCGTACGATTTAAACAGGGTAGTATCTAATTCTTTTAAGTAATGTTGCTGGCGCTCTTTAGAAAAGCGAATTCCCAATTGCCCAGCTTTATTGAGCTGGGAAAACATATGGCCATTGGCAGAGGTATAGGGCATGGACTTCCCTTTTCTTTCTATTTCCGGACATAGAGATACGGCCCTTTCATATAGTGCTAAATTTTTTTCCCGGCTACTCATGTTTGCTTATTTAGATGGTTATTTCTATGCGATTGCCTTCCGGGTCTAATACTACACTTTCATAATAACCATCCCCGGTGTTTCGTGGTTCCCCGACAATAGCGACCCCATTAGCCCGGAGCTTTTCAGTAAGATCATTTACGGCATCTGCGCTCCCCACACTAATGGCTATATGTGCCAGGCCCAGTGTCATCCCACGGGGTCCATTAGTATGAGAAATATCTGGCCTGGTCATTATTTCCAATCGAGGCCCATCTTTGTGGGAAAGAAAATAAGATGAAAAGCTATTACTTGTGTTGGTGTATTTTTCGCCACTTTCGAAACCCAGATAATCGATGTAAAAGGCTCTGGTTTTTTCTAAATCCCTTACCCAGAGGGCCAGATGTTCAATTCGAAACATAGGTGGTGATACTTATTAAGAATTACATATTTCCATACCGGTCAGACCATACAGCCAGTTCGTTGCCCGATGGATCCAGGAAATGAAATCTATGTCCGCCCGGAAAGGCGAAAATATCTTTCGCCAGCGATCCCCCGGCATTTAGAATCTTCCCCTTAATGTTATCAAGGTCCTTGTGGTATAACACAATCAGGGCTCCATTTTGAACAGGTCCATCCCACTTTTCAAAGCCTCCGGCCACGCCACTTGCCTCAAAAGAAACATAGGTTGGACCATAATCCGTAAATATCCAACCGAAGGCCTGAGCGTAAAATGATTTGGTTAATTCAAGGTCATTAGCTTTTAATTCTATGTAGTTGATATGATTGTCAATCATAGTATAAGGGTTATTTAAAACACAAATATGCAATGGTCTTACAAT
>CBDUAW010000295.1:0-3678 GCA_965365215.1 uncultured Eudoraea sp.
AGTATGGTGCTGGGAAATAATTACGCCTTTAGATTACGCCCTACAAAAAGACGTATTGCGAGAGACTATTTCGTGAGAGGAACTGAAAATTTTGAAATGGCTAAACGGCGGGCTCAGGCGGGCGACTGGAATGGGGCAGCAGAATTGTGGAAACTGGAGGTTAATCACCCCAAAGCAAAGATTGCAGGCAGGGCTTGTTACAACATGGCCATAATCAATGAAATTAATGGGGATCTCGAAGCAGCCATAGATTGGGCATCCAAATCCTATGTGGACTTCAGAAATAACCAGGCTCTTTCTTATTTAAACCGTCTAAAATACAGACAACAACAAGACGCAAGACTACAAGACCAATTGTCTGCACGATAATTGCTATTGCAAAAAGGCTCACTAATATGTCAAGGATTTTAAACATTACATGGATTTCAATAGTACTCTCCGCCTTACTTGTGGGATGTGGTAGTACAAACCAGCTCGCTATTAACATCGTTGAGCCGGCTCCTGTGTCCCTATCCGGCGGGGTTAAAAGAATAGGGATCGTAAATACCCACTTACAACCAAATAATAAGGAAGCCAAAACAGGTTTGGATTTTCTTGTTGCCGCAGACGATGAATATTTAAGCAAAGCAGGTACGAATGCAGCAATTGAGGGCTTGTTTAAAGAACTATTAAACGATCCACGATTTAACAGTATTGTTCGGCTTGAGGAAAGCGCTGAAATAATTCAAAGTGAAGATGGATTGCCCTCTGAGAATTCCTGGGAGGCTATTTATGCCATTTGTGAGCAATATAATCTCGATGCCATTTTTGCAATGGCCTACTATCAGGCCGATACGCAGTTTACTTTAAAAAAGACCAAATTTCTTCAAAGAGACTTAATGAGGAGGCAAAAAAGACAGAACGGTCATGAATTAACCTTGGAAACACTCATAGAAAACGGTTGGAGGATTTACGATCCGTATAAAAAGCTTGTTCTCGATGAATTCGTATTTAAAGAACAACTCAAATCTATATCCATGGGCGAGAGTCCATTGCAGGCCTATCATGCCATAGGCAGTATCAAAGATTCTTTGCTTATAAAAAGCCATAAAACTGGAAAAGCGTATGGCATGCGCCTTAAGCCATTTGAAAAAACCATATTTCGCCCGTACTACGTTCAGGGCACGGATAATTTCCTGGAGGCGCAAGCTAAAATCGAAAATAACAACTTACCAGAGGCCATTTCGCTATGGAAAAAAGAGCTGTCTAATGATAAATCAAAAATACGGGCGATGGCTTGTCACAATCTTGCCGTGGCTTATGAATACTTAGAAGATCTGGAAGAAGCACTAGACTGGGCGCAAAAGTCCTATGAACATCAAAAAAATAAAGATTCTAAGCTTTACATGGGTGAACTAAAACAACGTATGTCTCGTAATCTTTTAGTTCAGCAACAATTGTCCAATCTCGGAAGCTGAGAGGAATCCCCCCCTTATCGCCAAGTAGCTTTGTTAGGAACGGGCTAATCCACTATTTTTGTCATTCAATCTTGAATCAGAATAATCCATGAATGTAAGCATTCATTCTAGCTGGAAGCAAATACTATCGGAGGAATTTCAACAACCTTATTTTATTTCCCTTGCAGGTTTTGTAAAACAGGAATACAAAAATACCAGATGTTATCCTCAGGGTTCAGACATTTTTGCTGCTTTTGATCATTGTCCCTTTGAGGAGACTAAGGTAGTAATTATTGGTCAGGATCCTTATCACGGGCCGGGTCAGGCCCATGGCCTTTGTTTTTCAGTAAAGCACGGCACAGCACACCCACCATCCTTAATTAACATCTTTAAGGAAATTTCACAGGACCTGGGTAAGGACTACCCGCAAAGTGGCAACCTGGAACACTGGGCAGATCAGGGCGTGTTACTTTTGAACGCAACCTTGACGGTTAGGGCCAGACAGGCAGGAAGTCATCAGAATAAAGGCTGGGAAATTTTTACGGATGCAGTAATCCGGAAACTTTCTGAGGAACGAGAAGGTTTAGTTTTTTTACTTTGGGGTGGTTATGCGAAAAAGAAAGCGGCCTTGATAGATCATGAGCGGCATCATATCCTCACCTCTGGCCACCCGTCTCCCTTAAGTGCTAACAGGGGATTGTGGTTTGGTAATGGTCATTTTAGCAAAACCAATGAAATCCTAGCCGCCAGCGGAAGAGATCCCATTAATTGGTAAGAACATCTGAGGGGAGTATTTTATTAGATAAAAGCTTTAAATTATAAAGTGTATCTATCACATATTGAATAGTTTCAGTTTTAATATTAGACTGACTCCATTTCGTAATACTCAGCCATTTTTGTATATCTTCTAATTCTTGTTCATATCTGTTTGAAAGGCTACGATCTATGCTTGGAATATCTTTAAATTCTATGGTATATTCGTTTATGATCCTCAAAATTTCCCTAATTACCGGCCTTTCTTTCTCCAGAAAATTGTATCTCACAGCGATAACAAAACAGGGCCATGGGGTTGGGCAGTCATCCAGCCTCCTGAAAATGCCTTTATCTACCAGGGGTTTGGTAGTGAAATGTTCCCACATGAAATAATCAGCCCAACCTTCTGTCAGGGCCTTAATAGCTCCCTCCAGACTGTTAACGATCTCAAATTGGAGATCCCTGGTATCCCACCCACGCTTTTCTGCGTTCACATAGGCCATTAGATGGCTTCCGCTGCCGTACCTGCTTATAGCTGCTTTGGCGCCCTCCAATTCGTTCATAGCCCTAAATGGGCTGCCCTGAGCCACATGAATTCCCCACAACAAAGGGGTTGCGATATACTCCTGCACAATCCTTGCCTGATTTCCGTCTGCAATACTTTTAACAATTCCCTCTGTGAGAATAATCGCCACATCAGCACTTCCTTCCTCAAGCATTTTACACATCCTCCCGGTTCCCTCGGGAATATCTGTCCAGCAAAGATCTATCCCGGCGTTTCGAAAAGCACCCTCTTCAATAGCCATATGCCATGGGAGGTTGAAATGTTCCGGAACCCCAATAATTTTAACGGTTTTCATCAAGAGCTTAACTTTTCCAGGGTATATTCTATTAACTGATCAACAGCTTTCGCCGGATCGGCAGAAAAATCTCCTGTAGCGCGATTTGCAAGGATACAATTAAGGGAGGCCGCCCGATGCCCCATAAGCTTGGAAAGCCCGTAGAGTGCAGACGTCTCCATCTCCAGATTGGTAATCCTGCGACCATTGTATTCAAAGGTGCTCATTTTCTCATTCAGGGCTTTGTCTTCCAGTTGAAGCCGGAGTTTACGGCCCTGAGGCCCGTAGAATCCTACGTTGGTACCTGTAAAACCAGGGATGACCTTCTCGGATCGCAGTTTTTCAGATAGTTGCAGGTCTGAGTCTACCACATAAGGAATCGACTTATAAATAGACCAGTTGGTATGGTCTATAAAAGCCAGTTGAATTTCAGGGTGCTGAATGTGTTCGCTATTATAAAAGTGCAGGACGTTGTCAAAACCTATGGCATATTCACTGAGCACCATGGAATCTATAGGGATGTCTTCCTGGATAGCGCCAGAGGTGCCTACACGAATAATGTCGAGTTGTGTGAGCGACTCTTTAATAGTTTTGGTGCTGAAATTTATATTGGCTAGGGCGTCCAGTTCATTGACCACTATGTCTATATT
>CBDUAW010000296.1:0-3667 GCA_965365215.1 uncultured Eudoraea sp.
TTGTGATTTATAAAAACCATAATTGTAGGCACTGTAAAAACGGTATTCTGAACTGCAATATCGTGATTTTTAAGAACATCTACATAACACAATTCCATTTCTGTAAACCTGGTTTTTAAAAGTGTCTCGAGCTTTGGTTTTAATACTTTACACACATTACATTCTTCATGTGAAAAATAGATAAGCACGGCCTGGGAAGTACCAATCTCCAATTCAAAATCCTGAATTGTTTTGTTTCCGGGCAGAATAGTAATGCCTTCTGCATTTTGACTTTCGTAACCTTCTAATGACACTTCCATATCATAGGAACCAGCAATTAATCCTAAAATGGTATACTGACCTGTTTCATCTGTAAATGTTGTAGTGTTTAGGGTGTCGGCCGCAAATATAGAAACCTGCGCTCCCTCAAGTCCTAGCATGCTTTCTTCTTGCATAGTAGTTACCATTCCTGATAAGCTGCCGGCAGTAGTTAAATTACTAGCCTTAATAACTGGTTTGAAATTAAATCCGTTAAATTCCTCCAGTTTCCTGGGATTTCCTTTAGCTACAAAAGACCTGCTTACATCAAAATCTAGTAATAGGTCTGCGGTAAGACCCCCAGCAACTTCAAGGGAAGGATTTATGAATACCTTAATCCCTGAGCTAGAACCACTGGGAACTTTCAAATCAAAAGTGGTTCCATCCTTCAGTACCACATTAACACCTCTTACATAAATCCTGAGGAGATCATAGGACCCCACCGGTACTTCACTGTCAACCAGGGTTTCTGTTAGGCCATTGGTTAATTCCAGGAGGTTAATTGATTTCTCACCCTCCATAATTACCGTAAAACCTTTACCATCCTCATCGCTTTCTTCGGTTTCCATGCCAGTTGTATCTTCCATATTGTCATCTCCATTATAATCCTTCTTATAGCGGGCATCGATTTTGAAGATGGTTACATTCGCCTCTGCAATGAGGTCATAGGGAAACGGGGCATCGGTTAATTGTACTCTGAGTCGCCCGGTATCCTCACTAGCGGAATCAGTAGAACAACTCCATACAATAAGGGCAACAAGCACGGTGGCAAATATTAAAATCTTAGTCTTCATAGGGGCTATAATTATATATTTAGATGGCAAATATCTTAATTATTTAGGTATTTGATCGGATCTACTCTTACTTTTCGATGAAATACATTTTTCTCATAGAAAGCTGGAAACAAGTAGATTAGAAGTCTTGTATTGATCTAGAAACAAAAATATAACTACCTATTTATTCCAATTTTTATTGGTCCGTTTTGGGTGGAAAGGAACAATACCCCCCCCCCTCCATTAATTTGTGCAGAACTCAGAATAGGTGTTTTACTATAGGATACTTTATTAAGGTTCTTGATAGGTTTGTCCGTTTTCAGATCAAAATCAGATAAGACGTAGCCATTTTTTCTTGAAATGATCCTGACATCCCTTTCCACCTCCTCCGGTAAGTTTACAGTAACACCCCCATTCATAGTGATTAGTGAAATTGGCTTTGATGGGTCCACTTTAGTAAATTGAATATCAATCTCCCCATTAGCAGCACTTACCAGGGCGTAGTCCCCTATTCGTTGCAGATTCACCGAACCATTAAGGCTATTGATCTCAACGCCCTGATGCAGATTATCCATAAAAATATCACCGCCTTTTATCAGCTGCGATTCTACAAGCAAAGATTCGGGGAGCTTAATAGTCAGGTCAATAGATTCAAAACCTTTGGGTTCCCTGCATTCTATAAACAGTTTATTGCCTTCCCTGTACATAGAAACATAGTTCTGTAGTTGCCCATCTAAATTGATTGGTTTTTTGCTGGTATCCGTGTAAACGGCATTTAGAGTGTAGGCTGAACTGTTATCTGTGCTTAATCCGATGATTGACTGATCTCCCCAATAGGACTTTATAACCACTGTCTCTATTGTACTGAGGTCTGGTAGTTGATGTTGCCCTGCTAAGACAAAACTGTTCACGAGCAGAAAAAGGGTTATTTGTAAAGAAAGTTTCATGACTGTTGTTTTTTGATTATTATTTATTTGAGATTGATAAGTTCCTTTGTTCTAATTCTCACCATCGCCTCTAAATCATCTCGTTCCTGAAACTGTGCAAGATTATTTTTTATAATGGTGTTGGTGCTTTTCTCCAGGGTGTTCAGCACCGCCATCTGAACGGAGGGGATGTCTTCATTCAGTAATTGGACCGAGAGGCTCTCGGCCATGGGATACGACCTGTTTTCAATTAAATCCAGGAGCGTCACTTTTACATTTGGATTGGATTCCTCATTCAATACATTTCTAAGCCAATCTGTCTCTATTGCAGATAGTTGCTGTTTCTTATTTAAAGCATAAATAAAATTGATCTTATCCGTATTTGAAGTGAGTTTTTCATACTGAACAGCAATACTTTTTGGGTAGAAAAAATAGATTAAAATGGCAAGTGAAGCCGCCGCCAGGACAAATGGCCATAGGTTGCTAGGGAGTAGATTTCGCACTTTTTTCTGATCCCGAATTTCCTCCAGGTAATCATAAAAACCCCTATCCGTTTCCGGCTTGAGAAATTCCAGCGGGAGATCTTTTATCTGCATCTGAATCCGGGCCAGTTCTTCAGCTTCTCTGGTCATGGACTCATCCATGTTTACGGGATGTTTCCCCTCCAGATATTCCATTATTAATATTTCAACATCATGCTGTTTCATATGCCAGAGTTTTTTAATAATTGGTTTAGTTTTTTTAATGCTCTGCAAACCCTGATGCGCGCGGTATTGATTGTTATTTTTTCCAAGGAGGAAATCTCTTCATAGGGCATTTCCAACAGATAGTAAAGCTGTATTATCCTTTGTTCATCGGGCTTAAGTTTCATAAGGGCTTTTAGCAAGAGCGACTTGCGCTCTTGATCATCATTAGGTGATGAAACCATGGCAATTTCATTTTCCTTCAGCATTTTTTCCTTGTTTCTAAATCGGTTCTGTCGTTTAAATTCATCCTTTAGCAGATTGTTGGCAATTTGATATAACCAGGGTTTGAATGCCGCACTTTCTTTAAAGGTTTGCCGATAGCGATATACCCGCTCATAGGTGTTCATTAATAGATCGTCACTTAGTGCCCTGTCTCCCGTTATCCTTAAAAAATATGTATACAGTAAGGATTTATATCGTTCATATAAAAATCCCAAAGCAGACAGCTCTCCTCGTCGTAATTGCCTCATCAATATTTCATCGGTTTCTTTGGTCATCTTTTACTATATACTTCAGCAGTAGGTATTCATTTCATTTTTTAGGCAATTTTTTGTGAGATCCTTTAAAAAATGAAGTGAAGGGCACCCCTTGAAATTCGGTAAAATTTTTCTAGTTTTAATGTAGCCATGGCTAAATCAACCAAACCACTAAAAAAGTTCGGCACTTTTGGCGGGGTCTTTACCCCCACCCTACTTACCATCCTGGGCGTAATAATGTACCTCCGAATGGGGTGGGTTGTTGGAAATGCGGGATTGTTAGGGGCTTGGCTTATCATCATTATATCATTTCTTATTACTTTAACCACGGCGCTTTCAATGTCGGCTATCACCACTAATATCCGAATCGGTGCCGGTGGGGCTTATGCTATAATCTCACAGGCCCTTGGCCTGGAAGTGGGCGGTAGTCTTGGTATTCCCCGCTATGT
>CBDUAW010000297.1:0-3651 GCA_965365215.1 uncultured Eudoraea sp.
AGGATCTCTACAATAGACTTGGTATTCAACGGCAGGAGGTATACATGATCGGCCATGGAGGGGTCGGTCATAATAGTGGCCGGATTACTATTGATAAGGATGGTTTCTATCCCGTCTTCTCTAAGGGATCTCAAGGCTTGAGAACCGGAGTAATCAAATTCGCAGGCCTGGCCAATGATTATTGGGCCGGATCCTATTATGAGGATGGATTTCAGGTCTTTTCTTTTCGGCATTTTTTAGTCTTGGTTAATGATGGATAAAAAAAAGGTGCTACTTTTAGAAAGTAACACCTTGATATATTCTGAAAATAATATCATTTTTATTTTTTGTGTCTTGGCTCTGAGGATACAGTTAATTTCTTTCTTCCTTTAGCCCTTCTTCTGGCCAACACCTTTCTGCCGTTTACAGAAGCCATGCGCTCTCTGAAACCGTGCTTGTTCTTTCTTTTCCTCTTAGAAGGCTGATACGTTCTTTTCATAATGGAATATTAAATTCTTTCCTGTTGAATCCTGTTTAGTTGACCATACAAAATTCTGGGCGCAAATATACAAAGACTTTTTGCTTAGCCAAACCGAAAATTAAAAATATTTTCGATTGTTTTTATTACTTTTGCCGCAGGAATGAAACACCCCCCGGATGATGAAAAACGGCGCTATTTTTGTTTATGCACTACTCTGGTTAATGCCGGTATTTGGGCAAACAAAGCTACAATATAACTTAAAGGCAGGAGAGGTGTATACTGTAAAGCAGGAGGCCAATCAAATTATTTCCCAGGAACTAGATGGCGCTATCCACGAATTGAATAATAATATCAGCGGCCTCCTTGAGTTCAAGGTAATAAGTGAAACAGATTCTACCTTCAATATAGATTTTGAATTCAAGGACCTCAACATGCTTATGACTTCAAGCATACAGGGGGAACTTATGAAGATCAATGCAAAGGAGGTTCAGAACAGTGATGTACAATCAAAGATCTATAACAGCCTCTTAAATGAGCCCTTTCATATGGTTTTGGGCAAGAATGGAGATATCCTTCAGGTTACAGGAGGCGACAGCCTGGTGGCGAAAATGTCTCGTGCTACCGGGATTGAAGATGAGTTTACACTGAACATGATGAAGAAATCGCTCGAAAAGGAGTTCGGGTCGGAGGCCCTATCTAACAGTTATGAGCAAATGACCTTTATATACCCAAATGTCCCGGTTGATATTGGCGATAACTGGAAAAACAAATATTCTGGAAAACTAGCGGCAAACAATACCTGGACCCTGGAACAGCTAACAGATTCTACGGCATCTATCAGTGGGGAGGCGTCTGTTGTGATGGATGTTTCCGAACCAGCCTCTACCCTGAAACTATCAGGGGTACAATCTACCAGGATAGAGACAGATCTTTTAAGCGGTTTTATCATTTCCATGAAGGTAGAAGGCAATTCCAAAGGTGTAACTTTTATGACACAAATGGGCGACCAGGAAATCCCTACAACAATCAGCTCAACAACAACCTATACATTAATCCGTTAAAATATGTTCAACAAAAATATTAAGCTAGTTCTGGCTTTTCTTATTGTGGCTTACGCCGGATACCAATTTTATGAAGGATTTATCGGCAATGGTATTTTCCTGATCCTTTTTGCCTTAATATTTGTATTCCTGTATTTCAGAAATGAAATGATCCTACTGGCATTTCTAAGAATGCGAAAACAAGACCTTGCAGGAACGCAACGCTGGTTAGAGAAAATTAAAAATCCCGAGGGAGCCCTAACGCAGAAGCAACAGGGCTATTACAACTATATGCACGGCATTATTTACTCCCAAAAAAACCTTACCCAGGCAGAAAAGTACTTTCGAAAAGCGTTGAAATTAGGTCTGAATATGGATTATGACGTAGCAATGGCCAAACTTAGTCTCGCTGGAATAGCCATGCAGAAAAGACGTAAAAGAGAAGCTACAATGCTCTTACAGGAAGCCAAGAAGCTCGATAAAAACAATATGCTGGGCGAACAGATTAAAATGATGCAACAGCAGATGAAAAAAATCTGATCCCTCGTTTACCTGGCGGTTAAATAATATCCCTTATTGGGGATTTCTATATGGTATTTCTTGCCAGAGGCATTATTTAAGTGAGGTTCCCGTAACCAGGGGTTATGCCTTTTGAGGATCTTATAATTGATTTCGTATTCGCTGGCAAAATCCGCAAAATCAGCTACAGGCTCATCAACCTCTACCCTGAAAGTAGGAACAGGCTTATACAGATCTTCCTTTTTCAATTCAAAACCGTATTTGGCAGGATTAGAGAGAATTTCCTTAATAGCGAGGATTCGAAAAACATATCTTCCGGTTTCCTGGCCCAATAAAAGATCGTAATAATTGTCTACCTTCTGAATTCCCATATACTTCTGTATTGCTGCAGGGCCCGCATTGTAAGCGGCCGCCGCCAATGTCCAGCTTCCATATCTCTCCTTTGACTTTTTCAAATATTTACAGGCCACTTCGGTCGACTTCTCAAGGTGATAACGTTCATCTACATTGTTATTTACCTCCAAGCCATACTCACGCCCAGTTGCTTTCATAATTTGCCAAAATCCTGTGGCTCCGGCAGGGGAAACTACATTTTGCAGCCCACTTTCGGCTACAGCCAAATACTTAAAATCGTCAGGAATTCCGTTTTTTGCCAGTATCGGTTCAATTACAGGAAAGTATTTGTGAGCCCTTTTCATCAATAATACCGCATTGGATTGCCAATAGGTATTAACCAGGAATTCTCGGTCTATCCGCTCCATAATTTCCGGATCTTCCTGTGGTACTTTTTCGTCAGCAAAGTTCAGGTTTTCAGGGATGTCAATGGCGGTAATAGTGTATTCGGAGGCCACGCTTTTTTCCTCGTCATTGTTCTCAGTTACCGTTAGCTGAATTTCCCCATTTGGCCGATTTTGCTGTACAGCAAATACAAGGGTACTTATTACAAATACCACGCCTAATAGCATTAAAATATTCTTTAGAACTCTCATGGATATAGCTTTATTACCTCTCAAAGGTATTAAATAGAACTCCCTTATTCCAAAATAATTGCAGGTAAACGCTCATTGAACCATTTATACCGATGAATGATTGCAGTATGAGTTCCCCCTTTAATGGGTATGTAGTCCCGGATAGGACTTGCAGGAAATACGGCATCCTTTTCCCCGTGAATATGGACCAGATTCTCCGGATAAGAATCCTGGTTCCAATGTACAATCTTATCAATTGCCCAGTCCAGATAATACTTATCTCTTACGGACAGGTACTGTTCATAGAGCGCCAGGCGTTTGCTTACGGTTTCCCCAAAGGCATATTTGGCCAGCAATTCTACATTGGTTACCAGACCTGTAGGTAGTAATTTGTGAATCTTGGTGTATTTAGCAAACAGGAGTCGCTTAGGCATTTCTGACTTTTGCTTAATGCTAGATATTATTATTAGCTTGCGAACCGTAATATGCCTGGCCATTTCCTGCACCAGGAAGCCCCCGAATGATACCCCAACCAAAACAGGGTCTTCGTGTTCAATCCCGGCCACCATTTTTCTTGCATAGGCTTCCAATGACATCCCCTTATCCGGGATAAACCACTCCAGATAGTGCAATTCAAACAAATCTGAAGGCAAATCTATATGTT
>CBDUAW010000298.1:0-3643 GCA_965365215.1 uncultured Eudoraea sp.
CATACTGGCGTTACTGCTGCTGCTCGCCGGCTACCTGTTCCGCGATACCCTTGCCTACCTGGTAACAATCTGGGGTCACGTCGAGCTGGGCGAATACGGCCACGGTTATGTCGTGGTCGCAATCAGCCTGTGCACGCTTGCCTGTGGTTTGCTTGCTTCCTCTCGCCTGTTTTTAAAACTCCATGGGCGTGCCGCCGTGCTTACGGGTTGGCTTGTTGGGGTGGTCTCCCAGTTGATCCTGGTTCAATTCTGGTTGTAGTCCGGCCATAGGGCCGGAAAGAACGGTATCAAAGGATGTAGAACATAAGCCCCAGGCGCAGCGGGAACATGTCAAAGGCCTGCCCGTCAGGGCCGCTTACCCCATCCTCAAAAAGGGGATTCAGACCGTAGTAGATGTGGAAGTTGAACGTATTGTAGCCCACATTCAACATCAGGCCATACCGGAGGTTTGCCGTATCTGTATTGTAGAAGCTGTCCACATTGGAATCCGTTACAAACTTGGAGCGGGAGCCCACGATATATCCAAATTTAAACCCGCCGTAGATCCTCCAGAATTTGTAGGTCTCCCGGGTGGAGGTACGCCAGCGAAATTCCAGAGGAACCTCAATGAGATGGGTTTCCAACTTGTTCCTCTTGTAGTCCTCATCACCTAGATATTCGTAGCGAAAGCCACCTTCTTCCTTAATGGCCCGCAGGTTCGAGTAGTAGGAATTCACTCCATAGCCCAGTCCGATCCCGATGGCGAACGTACATTCCGGATTCAGGGGAATGTCCCGTATAAATCCGCCCTGTAATCCATAGGACAGGTTGTTTTGGGATACCCCATCGGGAAGATTCAGCAGGATATTATAGGTAACACCAATATAGAACTGGTCATCCCGGTAAGGCTGCAGGGGGGATTCTTCCCCTTCCTGGGCCTGAAGACCAAAGGTGACGGCTGTAAAGAGAATCAGGAGATAACGAGGCCTCATAAATACACGCTTCAAAAAAAAACGCTTCAATTCATGAAGCGTTTTTTAACCAATCTTGTTTGAAAAATACTATTGGAGGTTTCGGAACGCATCCCCTTCATAGGTTGTGTAATTCACCTTGAGGGCATTTACTTTCCGCAACTCCTGTTTGATATCGGAGATCAACCCCATATTGGCATTCTTATCTACCTTAAGAGCCGTGGTAAGTACATTCTGCAATTCCTGCGGCTTTTTTGCGCGCTCCTGCAGGATGAAATCCCCTACTTCAGAAACATTCGCGAACTTGTCGTTCAACTGTATCTTTGGCTCACTACCAAACACTTTCTGATACTGACTTGTGGGTTTTCCCACATAAATGTAGACAACACGGTCCTTCTTCTCCAGTTTCTTGGTCTCACTTGCATTAGGCAGCGTATTCTCCACCATAAGTGAACTATCCTTCATGGTGGTCACCGTCATAAAGAAGAACAGGAGCATGAAGACAATATCCGGAAGCGATGCCGTGGATACCGCGGGTAAGTCTCCGTCTTTTTTCTTATTAAATTTTGCCATGAATCGACTTTTTAATTGGTGGTGTTTGTTTCAGCCTCTGAAAGTTTCTGAGGGAACAAATCCTGGACTCGTTTCACTTTATCTTTCAGTTCGTCCCTGACACTGCTGGGAGTTTCCGGATTGAGGTATTCCGCCTCCATATCCGTAAAGTTCTTTCCATAGAGACGCTGAGCCTCACGGTTACGCAGGTCATTATAAGCCCCTACCAACTCATTCTGGACGGTTATATAAGTACCGTACTTCGTTTCCCGGTCATTCTTAAGGGAAATGATCGCTTTGGTCGGGTTGTCAGAAGAGGAAGGATCATTCGGGCCCTTGCAGTAATTACAGGTACCGTCTCCTCCGTTGTCCAGAAAATCGGTGGCTGCTTTCCTGAGGTTCTTCAGGTCCATCAATTGCTCTTCCACGAGCAACTGCCCATTCTTGTTGATATTCACTGTGAAGATGTTCTTCTGCTTGATCACCACATCCGTGTCCGGCGGTTCAATGGGCGGGAGCATACGGTCCAGCCCTGCATCCGTTTCGATAGTTGTGGTCACAAGGAAAAATATCAACAGCAGGAAGGCGATATCCGCCATGGATCCCGCATTTACTTCAGGTGGTCCTCCTCTTCTAGGCATAATTCTTAATCTTTAGAACTAAACATTTTCTTGGCTCCTCCCCAGAGCATGGATCCAACGGCGATGATGACCAGGAAGAAAAATACATTCAATCCGGTGCCGATGTTTTTCACCACTTCCTGAGTGGTGGCAACACCTCTTTCAGACATGACCTCTACAGTGCCGTCATCTCCCCGGGCTATCGCATAGGACAGGCCTACCACCACCACGAAGGCGGCGATCACAATGAGGGTTTTTTTCAGGCTTTCAGGGTTCTGGAACATGTGTATCAGGGTGAAGGCCAGGCTCGCAATTGCGGCGACAGCCAGCAAAAGGAACATGATCATGAACATCCAGTGTACCGCCCCGCTTTCCACGGCTTCGCCAACCGGCACTTCACTGCCCGGCAGCATGTACCACAGGATAGCAGCGACTGCACCCAGAACGGCTAATGCTATTTTTACAATCTTATTCATAAGATGATTTTTCTAAGGGTCCGACTTATTTCTTGTGATCTACCAGCATATCGATCAGGGAGATCGATGAATCCTCCATATCATTTACGATGCTATCGATCTTGGCAATGATATAGTTGTAGAAAATCTGCAGGATGATCGCAGTGATCAGACCGAATACCGTTGTTAAAAGAGCTACCTGAATGTCTCCCGCAATCAGAGATGCACTGAGGTTACCTACCGCACTAATCTTCTGGAAGGCCTGGATCATACCAATTACCGTTCCCATGAACCCAAGCATGGGTGCAATTGCGATGAAGAGTGACAACCAGGATACGTTTTTCTCAAGCTGACCCATCTGGACGCCTCCGTACGCCACTACGGCCTTTTCAGCAGACTCGATGCTTTCATCGGACCGGTCCAGACCCTGGTAGTAAATAGAAGCCACAGGGCCGCGTGTATTACGGCATACTTCCTTGGCGGCTTCGATTCCACCAGTGGCAAGCGCTTCTTCCACCTGATGCTTCAGTTTTGTAGTGTTCGTACTGGCCAGGTTCAGATAGATAATCCGTTCGATGGCAACGGCAAGACCTAAGATCAAACAGAGGAGTACAATTCCCATGAATCCAGCACCTCCCTGTATAAACTGCTCTTTCAGTATTTGTGTAAACCCTCGATCCTCTGAAGCCGCAGCTGCCTCTTCCTGAAGCATGACAGTAGCTGTGGCCAGGGTTGAAGACATATTCGAAGGGATTAGATTCGCTTTTGCGCTTACCGTATTTGTACTGAGGACAAATAGCCCAGCCATAGCCAGGATGGAGAATAATTTTTTCATTTTTTCAAACTTAAATTTAGATTAGTTATTAGGGTTAAAGATATAAAAAAAATGCAACTAAAAAATTAAATTAAGGCCTGCCCTGTACCGATAAACTCAAAAAAAACAGGGGCTCTGAATCAAATTGTCTATAGATGAGAAAAATCCTTGCGGATTTTTCAGTTTAGACCAACCTTGCAGAGAGGAAGGGATTCGAACCCTCGATCCGCTCTCGCGGAAACACACTTTCCA
>CBDUAW010000299.1:0-3616 GCA_965365215.1 uncultured Eudoraea sp.
TTCTTTATAGGTAATAACATCGGGCCCAGCAATATCAAAGGATTGGTTGTATGTCTCACGGTGGCCAATAACTCCGGTCAGGAATTTCATTACATCCCTGATAGCAATGGGTTGGGTTTTGGTCAGCACCCATTTTGGGGTGATCATTATGGGCAATTTTTCACAAAGATCACGGATTATTTCAAAGGAAGAACTGCCCGAGCCCACTATTATCCCCGCCCTGAGAACGGTGAGGTTGTAATCTCCCTCAGATAGGATCCCTTCTACGTTATGCCTGGACTGCAAATGCTTGGAGAGGTTGTCGTCATTGACAATTCCGCTCAGATAAATTACCTGTTCTACAAGGGTATCTTTCAAATAGGTGTTAAAATTTCTTGCAGTAGTAGCCTCCATTTCGTCGAAGTCTTTGGTAGAGGCACTCATGGAGTGGATAAGAAAATATGCAATCTGAATATCTTTCGGCAGGGCCTGGGGCTTTACTTCCTCAAGAAAATCTATTTCAACAATCTCAATTTTGGCTCTGGTATCTTCATCTACTGAAAGCCTTTCCGCATCTCTAACAGCGCATACCAGCTCATGCCCCATTTCAAGGAGCTGAGGTAATAATCGCATTCCTATATAGCCATTAGCCCCTGTGATAAGAATTTTCATGATCTATAAGTCGTCTATTGTAGTTGGGGCGTTGTCTGCCTTGTAATCCAGAATCTTTTTAAAGTATTTTTGAATCGCCTTTGTGTCGGCCTTTACCTTAATAAAGTAGTGATCCCTGTAGAGGGAATAAATATAAAGATCCCCCTTATAAATACTTAGTTTATAATACGGGATGATGAGGGCATAGGTTTCAAGAAGGCTTCTGAACCTTATGATCAGTCCCTTTGGCCGCATTTCAATGTTGCAGCAATTCAGATTATTATCAAGTAAGAGCAGGTTCCTTATTTCCACACTTGTTTCGGTGATCATCAATTTAGGGGAACCAATACCGCCCATTGTCCACCTTTCTTTAAGCGTAAAGGGTTTTCCCACCTCGGCCTCAATTTTTCGCGTTATTTCTTTGTTGTTGTATGAAACGTTTAAAAGCATATTAGAGGTCTTTTCCAAATGTTATACAATTACCATCTTCATCGAGTACAGCAAATTCTCTGGTTCCCCAAGGCCTGTCTTCCAAAGGGCCGTTGGGGTGAAGTACCCCTGCTGCTTTCAATTCCCTGTGAAGGGCATCAATTTCCTCTGCATATATATAACAGCTGGCGTTCTCCGGGTGAATTTTGTCATTGCATTTCCAGAAATGCAATTTAACATTGTCCCTGCCTACAACGGCATAGTGCTCATCTTGCCTGCCAATTTTATCCAATCCCATTTTTTCCTGATAGAACTGAACGTTTTTGGCAATCTTTAGGAAAGCTAAAGGGGGTATGGCATATTGAAGAAGCTCCATAGTCAATTTTTGCTAAAGTTAAAGAAAAGGAGTAGACCGTTTTCCTAAAAAATTGTTATCCCTTGGGTAGCTCAAAAAATGTGTAGTTTTGCATCTTCAATACGGACAGTTTTATGGAGTTGCACCAACTATTAACGAACAAGGTTAAAGAAGGGATTAAAAATCTGAAGGAGGTTGAAATACCTACGGTAGAACTGCAACCTACGCGAAAGGATTTTGAGGGGGATATCACTGTGGTAATTTTCCCGATGCTCAGATATATCAAAGGTAATCCTGTACTATTGGGACAGGAAATAGGCACTTTTCTAGAGCAGGAACTCGATGAGGTTGTTCAATTCAATGTTATTAAAGGGTTTTTAAACCTGGTCATAAGTGACTCTCATTATCTGGAATTCTTTAACGGCATTAAGAAAAATTCGGAATACGGGCACAATCAGGAGCAGAACCAGGGGTCCATTTTGGTGGAATACTCCTCTCCAAATACCAATAAGCCATTGCATTTAGGACATATGCGGAACATTCTCCTGGGGTATTCCGTAGCGGAAATATTAAAGGCAGCAGGGAAAAAGGTATATAAAACCCAGATTATTAATGACAGGGGGATCCATATCTGCAAAAGCATGCTCGCCTGGAAAAAATTTGGGAATGGTGAAACACCGGCTTCTTCGGGTGTCAAAGGGGATAAACTGGTAGGTAATTATTACGTTGCGTTTGATAAAGTCTATAAGGAAGAGATAGAACAATTGGTAGCAGATGGGATGGATCGGGAAACGGCAGCTAAAAAGGCCCCAATTCTCCTGGAGGCACAGGAAATGTTAATAAAATGGGAGGCCGGGGACGAGGAGACCGTTGCTTTGTGGAAGATGCTGAATAGTTGGGTATATGAAGGATTTGACAGGACCTATGATGAAATGGGAGTGGATTTTGACGAACTCTACTATGAAAGCGACACCTACCTTCTTGGAAAGGATATAGTTCAGGAAGGTTTGGATAAGGGAATTTTCTACAAAAAAGAAGATGGTAGTGTTTGGATAGACCTAACTGAAGAGGGACTGGATGAAAAAATTGTACTACGTGCCGATGGGACGGCAGTTTACATGACTCAGGATATAGGGACTGCTATAATGAGGGCAGAAAAGCACCCGGATTTAGATGGAATGGTATATACGGTCGGCAATGAACAAGATTACCATTTTAAGGTTCTTTTTCTGATCCTAAAAAAACTTGGATATAAATGGGCAGACCAATTGTACCATCTTAGCTATGGTATGGTAGATTTACCCAGTGGAAAAATGAAAAGCAGGGAAGGGACCGTTGTAGACGCTGATGATTTGATCAGGGATATGAGTAAAACTGCGGAGAAAATTTCCCAGGAACTGGGCAAATTAGAAGGATATTCTGAGGAAGCGAAACTAGAATTATACAAGATAATAGGATTGGGGGCATTAAAGTATTTTATCCTGAAGGTAGACCCCAAGAAACGGATTTTATTTAATCCTGAAGAATCAGTTGATTTTCAGGGAAATACAGGCCCATTTATTCAATATGCCTATGCCCGGATACAGTCTATCTTACGTAAATCGGGTTATGATACGGAAGAATTAACTCAGGAAAATACACTTGGCCTGGGATTACATCCAAAGGAGAAGGAGTTGCTTAAACACCTGGAAATGTATCCGGAAATAATTCAAACCGCTGCGGAGCAATATAGTCCGGCTGTCATCGCCAACTATGTATATGAACTGGTAAAAGCCTTTAATTCTTTTTACCAGCAAGTCACTATTTTAGGAGAAAAGGAAGATATGGTGCGTCTGTTCCGAGTTCAGCTAACGCGGGAAATAGGCAAGGTGATCGCTTCCGGCTTTCTTTTGTTGGGAATTAAGGTGCCAGAAAGAATGTAATAAAAAAGACCGCCAAGTGGCGGTCTTTTAACTTTTAGCTGGACAAAGATCCTAGGCTTCAGATTTTGTTGTGGCAACAACAGCAAGGTTGTATACTACAAGTCCAAACCCGATTTTGTTGATGGCATCACCAATATTGTAAACAACATCCATAGACAGGCCTCCGAATAATCCGTCGTACCATCCTGGTGTACCTGCCATGTATCCTATTGGATAAATAGCCCATCCAACCAATACAAACCAACATAATGTTTTGTGTGCCTTTAATACGGCACCTCCA
>CBDUAW010000300.1:0-3614 GCA_965365215.1 uncultured Eudoraea sp.
TGATATCGTGGTCACTGAACCCACTGTCGTCCGCCTTGTTCAGCACCTCTACTGTTTTATAGGCAAGTTGAAGACTCATATAGGCCTGTTCCAGCTGTAATGCTACATTTTCACGAATGCGCTCTCTTTGGTATGCCACAGCATTCCATTTGGCTTTAGCCGCCTTACGTTGAAAAAGGCCATCCATATTTAGTAGAGGCTGTGTAATCTCTACCCTGGTGGCAAAATCTTCAATATTGTCAGGATCATTGAGCAAATCAGGGTTGAAATCGGCAGACGTCAATATTTCCTGATTTAACCTCGAACCAAAAGCCATTAGGGGATTGGTAGTAGAGATCCCGGTGTGAGAAACACTGATACTTGGAAATAACAAGGCGTTCGATTGCCTGAATTCGCCCTGGGCCGATAATACCTGCTGCTCAGCAATCTGAATCTGAAGATTTTGTTTGTTAAGCTGTTCCCGCAATCCCTCCTGGGATATGAGGAGCGTATCTTGTGAGTGTAGCGCCGGTATTAAAACCAGCATTGGTAAAAATGTGATCCACTTCATTTCGGAAAATTATTTTCCCCAAAATTAGAAGTTGAACCTCCCGATATAAGTAACCAATGTTACGCCCCTGGGTAACAAATGTTACAGTTATTTAAAGCTTTACACCAAAGGATAAATCGCCTGCATCACCCAAACCGGGAATAATATACCCTTTGGCCGTTAGTTTTTCATCTATCGCGGCAATCCATAGGTGCGTATTCTCTGGAAAAACCTGTTGTACATAATTGATCCCTGCTTGCGAGCCAATTACGGAAATGATATGAATTTGCTTGGGTTGCCCGTGGGTTTTTAGGGCCTTAAAGACGTTTTCGAGGGTCTTCCCTGTTGCCAACATAGGATCGGTAAGGATTAGGGTTTTCCCTCCCAGGGCAGGAGCCGCAAAATACTTAACGATAACCTCAAATTCATCACTATCACCGGGATGGTGGCGGTAGGCAGAAATAAAGGCGTTTTCCGCCCCGTCAAAATAATTCAGGAGTCCCTGGTGTAGCGGTAATCCGGCCCGTAAAACAGAACACAATACCAAATTGTTATTCGGCAGGGACATGGTTTTATTACCAAATGGGGTTTGGATATTTCTGGCTTTGTAGTCCAAGGTTTTGCTCAATTCATAGCACAGAATTTCACCAATACGCTCAATGTTACGCCTGAATCGCATAGAGTCTTTTTGGATATTTACATCCCTTAACTCAGCGAGGAACTGATTTAACAGTGAATTTTCTTCTCCAAAATAGTGGATTATCATTTGGTCGGATTTTTTTTAAAGATAAGGGTATATTCAATTTCACTCAAGGATAGGACAGGTCATTACATCTTAAACCAATAACTAATCCCTACAGACCAGTAAAATACTGAACTGAGATCCTCTTTGAAAATAATTTCATCAACTACTAACTCTGCACTGTTTTGGGGTAATGCTAAAACTGGTTGAAAGGAAAAAATAAAGTTTTTATGAAAATAGTACATAGGCATGCTGAATTCCACATTGAGAAGTTTAAACTTTTCTGCTTCCACAATATCTACAGCTCCAACCTGAGAAGTTCCAGTACCCATCCCCTGCCCTTTTCTGTTTCCCAAACGACTTGTTCTGTAATACTCCTGATAAAAGTATTGTGAACCACCAAATATGGAGATCTGCGGAATGATCAAATAGGAATCGTCTACAATTTCTATGGTCCGGTCTATACTCAACCCAGCAAAGAAATCAGCAGAACTACCATCGTTTAAGTAGGTGCTCAACATCAGCCTGGCCTCCAATAACTGAAAATCATAGCTTAAAGCACCTGTTATGTCTGCTATGACCTCTGATTTTACATTATAACTATCCTGATTAAAAAAATAAGCGGTGCCTGATATCCCTCCACCCAGTTTTTTTGGTTCCCAGCTAAACCCTGCACTCACTAAAAAGAGGTCAATTCTGTTCTCCTCAGATCCGGTTAAATACGATGTGGAAAAATCAGCAAAAAAACCCGATTGATCATAGTAACCAACGGAAGGTAAAACATATGGTGCAGCTATGGAGTCTGTTCTTCCCATAAATACAGCATCATTAACGTAATTCAATTGCGTTAAGAAATAGGAAAGACCATCTCCCTTTGTATTTATATTGGACTTTCCGGAAAGGTCTTGTGCAAAATTTATGCCCACAGAACCCAAACAGAGTACAAGAAAAACTATCTGTAACAGTTTCATTTGGTATTGCTTTATATTCGAAAAATGGCTTCGCCCTTTATGGGCGAAGCTTAAATAGAAATCAGTTTTACGATGTGCTCTTTTTACCTTTTTTGACCGGCGATGGTTTAACGCCTTTTTTGATCATTTTTTTTGCAGGCATTTGCTTTTTCTGTACTATCATTTTTCGGTACTGGTACATATTGCGGAACACTTCTCCATCCATATTAATGCATTCTCCATCTTTTAATTGCAATTGTTTCCTTTCTCGATTTTGATAAGTTCCATCTGCATTCACTACAACCCCATTACCCAAATCAATTTTATCCTGGATTCTGTGTTGGGACTGGTTCCGAACTAGATACATATCACCATCTACCAAAGTATAATAGATCCTGTTTTGATTTCGTTCTTGAATTTGGGACTCTGTTAACCCACGGTTTTCCTGCCTAACTTTGTAACGATATTGATATTCATTGCGGTATTTTATACCATCATTATCTAGACATTCTCCATCTTTTAAACGAAATTTTAAGCCATCCCTTGTCTGATACTGTCCATTTGGGAAGACCACAGTTCCATCTTCTAGTGTCTGTTTTTCCCTGAGATGCATTTCTGCCCGATCTCTCAATTCCAGCATTTCCCCGTTGATCATTACCAACTTGGTTCGATCCTGGTCCTGAATTCTGTCTCTGTCTTGTTCCTGCGCAGTCAATGTGAGGGCACTTAGGAGCATAATTGCCGTTAATAAACATAATTTTTTCATGGTAGTAAGAATTAAATTTTACAATACATCAAACTTATTCCATGCCGGAGGTCAGTACAATGACAGCGGTCACTTTACCTGGTAATCTGAGAGATTTGTAACTCTTGTTACAGTTGAGAGATAATAGTGAATGTTAGATTTAGTACAAAAAAAGCGGGAGAAATATCCCGCTTTTCTTGGCCACTTGGTTAGTCGGCCTCAATGTACACTTTGGAAAAGGCCAATGCAAGTCATGGATTTCCGCCTCCTCCGTTCAAAAACTTATAACTGAATCCAAACATCACCATGTCAGTAGTCATATCATAAGACACCTCACTTTGTGGAATAGCACCATATGGAGGTGATGCCTGAATAAATTGAGGGTTAAGAAGCGGACCACTGGTTGAACCGCTGCTGGAACCATGGTGATAAGTGACATCTAATCCAAGTTTATCGCTTACCTGATATGTGAATCCAAATTGAAATGCATTCTTAATGATTGCTGTGGCAGGCACACTAAAAAACGCCAGGTCCTCATTAATTGGGTTAGAACTATAGGTATATCCTACCCTAAGGGGTAATTTGTCGATTCCTTTGTACTGGAATCCGGCAGGACTTGGTATGGTGCGGAGCGTCCAGATCGCTGCC
>CBDUAW010000301.1:0-3608 GCA_965365215.1 uncultured Eudoraea sp.
AGGAGTTAGCGGAAAAGGCCGACAGGAAACTTACTATGGTTGATGGACTAATAACAGGACAATGAGGCAAGAGGTCTGGGCTTTCTTAAAAAAACCTAACTATAAGCCATACCTGGAATTAGGATTAAGGGATAAATTGTCCGTCTTTCTAAAACTGCTTGTCCTTACGTTCTTCTTTAGCCTAGCCTTTGGCTTTTTGGGCTTCGCAGTTGCCAATGCATTGGATATCCCTATTGAGAACCATGCCATAGCAGAATTTATAAATGAGTCGAACCCCCTGCAAATAATCCTCCTCGTGGCAGTTTTAGCTCCCCTGATTGAAGAATTAATTTTTCGGGGACCCCTATACTTTTTTAGGAACTTCCGTTATTTTCCATGGATTTTTTATGCATCTGCAATTATTTTCGGCGCGGTACACCTTTCAAATTTTGATCTGAATGAACAACTGCTCTGGTTATCCCCTTTACTCATACTCCCTCAGATTTCAGCAGGAATCTTTATGGGTTTTATACGGGTAAAACTGGGACTGTTTTGGTCCATCCTGCTTCATGGGGCCTTCAATACTCTCCTCCTCTCCCCTTTTATATTTATTAAAATCATAAAGGGATTTTTATGAACAGGGATGAATTAAAAGCCTTCCTCGATGCCAAGGTTGAACAGTACCATCGTCCGGAATTCCTGACCACGGACCCTATCCAGATCCCTCATCGGTTTACGGCAAAAAAAGATATTGAGATCAGTGCTTTCCTTACCGCTACCATTGCCTGGGGCAACCGCAAGAGCATTATAACAAACGCCACGGATTTAATGGATCGAATGGACAATGCGCCATTTCAATTTGCAATGCAGCATACTGAAAAAGACTTGCTTCAACTCGAGGGATTTGTTCATCGCACCTTTAATGCTACGGACCTTAACTACTTTGTAAAAGCAATAAAACATTTGTATACGGTGCATGGTGGCCTGGAAGGGATTTTCCGAAAGTATGGGAAGAAGACTACCCTACAGCCAGCTATTTCCGCTTTAAAAGCACATTTTTTTGAGTTACCTCATCCTCACAGGACCACCAAACACCTTTCAGACCCAAAGCAGGGTTCCGCTGCAAAAAGAATAAACATGTTCTTGCGCTGGATGGTCAGAGATGCCAAGCGCGGGGTAGACTTTGGACTTTGGCCAGGAATTAGTCCAGCACAGCTCTCTTGTCCGCTTGATGTTCATTCCGGGCGGGTTGCTCGTCAATTAAATATTTTAAAGCGGAAACAGAACGATGCCAAAGCAGTTATAGAATTAGACAACAACCTCAGAGAGCTTGATCCCGACGATCCGGTAAAATACGATTTCGCCCTATTTGGATTAGGAGTCTTCGAAAACTTCTAAATAGATAGCAAAAGGCCATTGTGGTTAAGCGAAAAGGAAAATAAAATGCTGTTTTAGATTATCTGTAATATTCTTATTGAATTAGCGACAAATCCCTAAATTTTTAAGATATATAAATATAAAAATATAATTATTTAGTATTTTTGCTACATATTTCGTAATATTTTAGCTATATTGTAATGTACAACCGCTAATTAATAGACAAAGTTCCTTCAATTATACTTATTGAATGAAAAGCGTCTATTCCTTTATAAGAAAACCTGATTTCCTGGCAATGTCCATTAGTGGAACATATGACTACTGGGATTTCATCAAATACCCCAAAATTATTAACAAAAAATGTGTATCCGAACAGGTTTACAAAGTTTTGGTGGATGTTGTCCCCGTCACCTATACCGAAATACCCACTATTGAATTATTTTTCCTCGGGGAAACCCTGGCTGAGATCTTTAGAGACCGGGTAAAAATGGCCCTGGTTTGGGATGGGCAACAGCAAGATAATCTCCTGGAAATTGTAGCTACGAACAGGGCAGCTAATTTAAAAGTCTTTAAGAAAGTTAGACCTGCGGAATATTGGCTTTTATTCGACAAGGAGGACGAACCCTCCAATCTCTTTAAACAATAGTGTTATATAATAATACCATACCTATACCAGACCCATCTTACCCAAGTTTAATGGCATTTTTTTTCCACCAGCTGCAATAGAGGCATAAATCGCTTCTACAATAATCATGTCCCTTTTGCCCATGTCCCCAGGCGCAAGATTTGCTGTTCCTTCCAATATATGCCGACTAAAATCGTCCATTTGTAATTTTTGTTGTCGCTCATGGGGAAATGAGAATTCGCCTTCGGAGGTGCGGCCTTTTAATGGCCCGTAAGAATTGGCTGGTTGTAGTTCAACCCACCCTCTGGAACAGGCCGTATAGTGCCTGTTTGCACTTGCATTATGGGAGGTCATGATATTGCCAACAGCCCCATTCGGGAACTCAAATTGAGCCGTTATTGTTTCGTCAGTATCTTTAAAATATTCAGGCCTGCTACTAAATTCTTGCGCAGATACGGAGATGGGGTTCATGCCTGAACCATAGATAGCACTCTGAATGGAATAGACCCCCATGTTCATAAGCGCTCCTCCTCCGGACAACTTTTTGTTTAGCCGCCATTGATCGGGATTCCCCCGCGAAACATAGGCCGCGTCTGCGGAAACGTATTGAACCTCCCCAAAGGTGCCTTCCCTAACCCAGGTTTTAAGTTGTTGTGTATACGGTTCTGAATGGAGCCTATACCCAATGCCCAATTTAACATTAGCCTCTTTGCATGCCTTTATAATGGCATTGCATTCCGCCACGTTCATTGCCATAGGTTTTTCGCAAATAACATGTTTGCCGGCTTTGGCAGCACGTATGGAAAATTCAGCATGCATGCCGTTAGGCAGCACCACGTAAACAATATCAATATTTTCATTATTGGCTATAGTATCGAAGTTTTCATAATTATAGATGCTTTCTTCCGGTAGCCCATATTTTGAAGCCCATTGTTTTGCTTTGGAAGGCGTCCCCGTGACAATCCCTGCGAGATAGCAAAACTCTGTCTGCTCCAAAACAGGGGCCAACTGATAAGTGCTGTAACTTCCCAGCCCCACCAATGCTATTCCCAATTTTCCAGTTTGGTTCGTCATCGCACATGAAATCGGCAGGGCCGACATCAAAGCCGCTCCGCTTAATCCTTTTGTAAGAGTGGTATTAAAGGTTCTTCTATCCACGGTTGTATTGTTTTAGATAATAATCATAAAGTTAAGGAGAATGAAATAAGCAACCGAAAAACAAGCTGCTGCTCTCATTTATTTCTCTCATTGAAAATGTCTATTTTTAAAAACTGACTAAAAAAATGACTTATGAATACCAAGATTTTATCTTTTCTTTCGCTTGCCCTTATGTACAGCCTTATTTGTACCGCCCAGGAACGTAAACTTCCTATTGATACTGCGGTTACTACACAACATTCGGTTACTGTTAAAGGTACTAGCTTCACATATAATGCCACCACAGGCACACAACCTGTATGGGACGAAACCGGCAAACCCATTGCTTCACTACATTACACCTATTATACTAGGAACAATGTGAAAGACAGGGGCTCAAGGCCATTATTGATATCATTTAATGGCGGTCCCGGATCAGGATCTGTTTGGATGCACCTGGCATACACGGGCCCAAGGGTATTAAACATTG
>CBDUAW010000302.1:0-3602 GCA_965365215.1 uncultured Eudoraea sp.
ACGGAGATGTAGGGCTAAACCTAAATTGGCTACCATTAAAATTAGAAGAATCAGACGGTATTGCCACTGTGTTTGATAAATTGGGAACACTTAACTTAGGCAATACTACAGTTTACAGTATGGCTGCGTTGTTGCTAATTCTATATGTGCAAATGTATATGCTAAAGCGGATGCTAGACAGGCGCTTCTCCATGCCATAGGGAGTCCTGATCTTCATAAAAGGCATGTGTAAGCTTAGATTTTCAGATACCAATAGGCCCAGTAGATCAGTGCAAACTGTAATGGTATTCGAATGATAAGGATCCATTTGGGAATGCCAGAAGCTGCTTTGTCATTCTTCAACATATGTACATGCACTGTAAGGAATACCACTAACATGAGCATGATCCCCAAGATGGCGTAGTTCTTTGTTGCCGAAAAACAAAGGGCAACCCCTAGTAGTATTTCCACAACGCCGCTAACAGCCACTAGTGCCCGATGGTTTGGGAAATAAGGAGGCATTACCCTCAGATATGCTTTTGGTGAAACGAAATGCATAATTCCGGCCAGGATATAAATTAATGCCATGAGGTACAGGTGCCAGGGATAGATCATTCTCAAATATAAAAAAGGCTACCGAAGCAGGTAGCCTTTTATAAGTTGTTTACAACTACTATTTAACCATTTCATAGCTGCGTTTAATAAACTTTGTTAATTCCTCTCCCTTGAGCAGGCCTTTGGATAGACGTGCAAGATCTAGCGACTGATTAATTAGTCGCTCCCTTTTTTTAGCTGTGCGGGTATTGAGAATTTCACCAACAAGGGGATGATTAGTGTTGACCCCCAGATTATACATTTCAGGCATATTACCCATACCAAACATACCCCCGCTGCCGGATTGTTGCATTTCTTTCATCCTACGCATAAATTCAGGTTCTGTGATCACAAATGGAGAGGCTTCGCTATCCATAGCCTCCATCTGAACCACAAACCCCTTATCCGTGATTACCTCTTCTATATTCAGCTTTAATTTCTCTTTTTCTTCGTCTGACAGCTTGCTGATTTGGGTGTCTTCTTTTTTGATCAGGTTATCCAGATGGTCTGCATCAACCCTGGCAAAAGCGACTTTCTCCTTGGAGGTTTCCATTTTTTGCATCAGGTGAGATACAATGGGCGAGTCCATAAGGAGCACTTCATACCCTTTGGCCTTAGCAGCCTCAATATAGCTGTGCTGTGCTTCCTTGTCTGAGGCATATAGGATAACTAATTTCTCATCCTTATCGGTCTGATTGTCCTTGATCTTTTCCTGCAATTCACTATAAGTATAGTAGTTTCCATCTACCGTTGGGTAGAGTGCAAACTTTTCTGCCTTCTCAAAGAATTTTTCCTCGCTAAGCATCCCATACTCGATCACAATTTTGATATCATTCCACTTTTTCTCAAAATCCTCACGGTTTTTTTTGAAGAGAGAATTGAGCTTGTCCGCTACTTTTCTTGTGATATAAGAGGAAATTTTCTTAACGGCCCCATCTGCTTGCAGATAGGATCTTGAAACGTTCAGTGGGATATCGGGAGAGTCAATAACCCCCCGTAGCATGGTAAGGAATTCAGGTACAATTCCCTCCACATTATCGGTCACAAATACCTGGTTCTGATATAGTTGGATCCTGTCTTTCTGAATGTTCAGGTCTGTGGTCAACTTAGGGAAGTACAGAATTCCTGTCAGGTTGAAAGGATAATCCACGTTGAGATGTATATGGAAGAGCGGTTCTTCAAATTGCATTGGGTACAATTCCCTGTAGAAACTGGTATAATCCTCATCCTTTAAATCTGCCGGCTTTTTGGTCCAGGCAGGATCAGGGTTGTTGATTATGTTATCAACCTCCCTGGTAGGAGCCTCATCTTCTTCTTTGGCGCCTTCCGGTTTTGCTAAGGTTTCAGTTCGTGTCCCAAACTTTATTGGGATTGGCATAAATTTGTTGTATTTTCTTAGAAGCTCTGTAATTCTGCTTTCCTCCAAAAATTCAGTAGAATCATCGGCGATATGCAGGATGATTTCCGTACCATGATCCTCCTTCTTGGCTTTTTTGATCGTAAATTTTGGGGAGCCATCGCATGTCCAATGAACAGCTGGTTCCTCTTTAAAACTCTTGGAAATGATCTCTACCTTGTCCGCAACCATAAAAGAAGAGTAAAAACCGAGCCCAAAATGACCTATAATGCCGGTATCCTTCTCTGCATCTTTGTATTTTCCGAGGAATTCTTCGGCTCCTGAAAAGGCAACTTCATTAATGTACTTTTTTATTTCCGACTCTGTCATCCCCAGACCCTGGTCAATGACATGCAGTTTTTTTCCTTCCTTATCAATCTTGATCTCAATTATGGGGGTGCCATAATCTACCTTGGCTTCACCAATAGATGCCAGATGCCTAAGTTTTAATGTGGCATCTGTTGCATTGGAGATCAGCTCCCGCAAAAAGATCTCGTGATCGCTGTAAAGAAATTTCTTGATCAATGGAAAGATGTTCTCAACGGAGACATTTATTTTACCTGTGGCCATATTGTAAATTATTTATCGAAGTTAATTTTATTAACCCAACAAGGGCAAAAAAAATACCACAATCAAAGAAAGTGACAAACTGACATAATTATCGCTCTGTACTTTACCATAGAAATTTTAACAAATATTTTTGTTTAAACAATAATATATATAATTAAACATTTATTATATTTGTGTCATGATTACAAGAACACGATTGCTATGAAGAAGTTCTTGATTTTTGTAATCAGTTTGTTTATTAATTGGTTAGGTTGTTTGAAAGCGTGCTTTCCCCCGAAAGCACGCTTTTTTAATCCGATAACTGCCTGACACTTCACATACTGTTTACAAATAAACATTTATATTTAAACAAAAAAATTAATAAATGGCAGCAAAGACAAAATCAGCTAAACCTTCCCGGGAAAGCATTTTAGGGTCCTTTATGGACTATGTGCTGGAAGAAGAACGCACTCCACTATCCATTTACAAATTATGCAAAGCGCTCAAGATTGAAGAAGCGCTCTTTTACGAGCATTTTGGATCGGTAGCTGGGATACAACAGGCCATTTGGGATGCCTTCTATCAAAATGCTATGCAATTGCTGGAGAAGAACAAGGATTTTAATTCCTATTCTAACCGGGAGAAGATGCTCTCTTTCTTTTACACCTTCTTTGAAACACTGAACCTTAATCGCAGCTATGTGCTATTTGTATTAATGGAGCATCGTAATATGTTAAAGAACATAGAGCAATTAAAAGGGTTAAGGAGAATGTTCAAGCAATTCGCTACAGATCTGATAGAGGATGGCAATGCGGACAAGCAACTCAAATTAACGCAGCATAATCCAAAAATATTTTCTGAAGGCGCCTGGCTGCAAATGCTCTTTCTTTTAAAATTCTGGATGGAAGACACTTCCCCCGGAATGGAAAAGACCGATATGGCCATTGAGAAATCAGTTAATACCATTTTCGATGTGTTTAATAACACGCCATTGGATAGTATTATTGATTTCGGCAAGTTTTTGTTCAAGGAAAAAATGGCTTAAAAAAAGTAAACCTATTGAAGACTTTAGATAAAATACCCA
>CBDUAW010000303.1:0-3597 GCA_965365215.1 uncultured Eudoraea sp.
GTGGGAGCGAAGCAAACATGATGTGCGTGTGGGTATCTGAAAGCCCTGGCATCAAAACCCGGCCGCCACCATCGATTACGGTGGCATTCCTTGAGGCATTTTTGCTTGCGTTGGCAGAGACCTCTTTAATCTTGTTGCCTTCTACCAACACCTCAACAGTGCCTGTAAGTTGGTCACTGATACCGTCAAATACCCGGACGTTCTTGAAGACTGTTTGGCTGGGCGCATCCTGTGCAACAGCCTGGAATGAAAACAACCCTGTCAATAACAAAGACAGGATACAGATCCTTATTCGATTCTTAGATTGTCTTCTTTGTTTCATGAGAATTCTGGTTTAATATTAAGATTGCTTTCTTGTTACAGTTATTGTCTATGTTCCTCAAATGATCGCAATACCCCTTTGGGTTAAAATCCAAATTGCAGCTGAAAGCGAATGCTTTGCTGCCCTCTATATGCGCTATCAGCAAACCCGAGTGCCAGGTCGGGAGCTACGATAGTGTTATCAAATGTCCCGAAGAGGTTGTTGAATTCAAGGCTGATCTTCCATCGGTTCGTAAAATGAAAGGGATACAGGTTCACGCCGAATCCGGGTGCGGAATAGGCTTCAAAATCCCCTGGTGTTCCCCCGGGCAGCACCAAATCGTAGCGGGCATAGAGCTGGATGACCTGGTTGATAAAATACCCTCCCTGTGCATAGAATCCATACTGGCTGAAGCCCCTGGCACCCTCCGGGAATTGCCCTGTCCATACCCCGGCGATCAGGGCCTGATATCCGTCGCCGTTAAAGGAAATATCCAGGTTTCCCTGAGCCCCATGGTTTTTTAGAAGCCCAACGGTATGCCTCAAAAAATTAAATGAACCGCCTAATAGGATTCCCTCGGACCTGCCCCGGCGGCCTACCAGATCGTCCCATACGGTCCAGTCATCCCCTTTGAGTGCATATTCATACCTGCCGCCCAGCATATAGTCAGACTGATCTGATTGGCTCACCGCCCGGTTCCATCCGTAAAGCCCATTGGAAAGGGAGGCCCACCAGCGCACCCTGTTCTTGGGTCTTCGGTATACCAGGACGCCAAAAGAGGTCCCTAAGGCGAAGGCGGCATCGTTGGCGGAACACTGCATGGCCATAATGTTGGAGGGGTCCATCCAATCCTCCCGTGAGGAGGCCACGAACTGGTTGCCTACGGTAACGATATAATCCTGGTTGATGCTATAGGCCAGGTAGACCTGTTGTAAGTTGAATTCACCGTCGGCTCCGATGTTTGTCACAAGGGTGAAATTGAATTTTTCAGAATACTTTCCGGTAAAAAAGATTCGCGTCCGGTTAATGGTGAATCCCTTTTCAACACTGGGTACGGAATCAGGGGTGTTGTTTTTGTACACGGTAGTATATCTCGGTGTAGTCCACACCCCGAAATTCAATCTGTAATGTCCTTTCCTGCTATCCTGTATATAGAATCCGTTGGTTGCGGTCGAATCAAATCCGGCATGTCCCATACTGCGATACTCCTGTTTGGCCAGGGAGTCATAGGCAATATCCTTTTCTGTTATTTGGGCCGATACGCACATAAATCCTCCTAATGTTATAAGAGTACAGATGTATATTCTTGTTGGTAGTATTCTATTAAATATCGCCTCCATGAGTGGATCGATCAGCGTACTCCATAAAGCTTGGGGTGTCCATTTTTTCTATCTTAAGGATTACATATTGCAGGGAATAAAGGGTGTTCAAAACGCCTGATAATTCTGCCTGGTCCTTAACCCTCACTAAGAGGTGACTTTTAGCATATTCACCGTCATAAGCGATGCTCATCCTTGAAGAATCGAAAATTGGAAAAGTACCATCGAGGAGGATTACATCCATGGTAATTCCATAGCTCGCTGGTTCGTAAAATTTTGACCTGTTCATCCCTCAGTAACACAATTCTCTCAGTTGAGTAAGCTAGGCCGAAACCCATGGACAAACAATTGACTAAAGTCAACCATAAGTCAAGAAATTGATAAATGCTGAAGGAGCACCTGTAACATCCACAAGAATGAACATGTGCCGGTTACCCTTAAAAGGGTTTTTGTTGGAAAGTGTTATTACATTAAAATTGAGGCCTCCTACAAGAAATCCTCAACTGATGAGATATTGTTTATTAAAAGGAATGCCTGGAGGCGCACCTATTTCCAATTATTTCAGTTGCGATATTTCAACCAACAAGATGGATCCTACCAAATACATATCATTGCTCACAGCATTCCAGTATAGGCTGGCCTTAAAAGGAATTGAAATGGATTCTGTGTCTACGATTTTCCTGTAAAAAGAAACCCCCAGGTCTGTAAAGCCAGGGTTCCCGGCATAAAAGGTTTCTCCCGCGGGATCGTTCCAACTAAAGGAATAGCCGGCATGGGCCGATATTTTAAATCTGTCCTTTACCCAGTTGTACTGGAGTTTAAAGTACTGGGAGTATCGCTGCTCCCCCCTGCGCAATGGAATTCCGGCCGCATCATCCTCTGGCAGCGGGGGTCTGTCCCTGCCGTACAGGAATGTAGAGGACATGAGTTCAACATTCTTTAAAGGCTTTACTTTTACCATAAAGTCCAGTAAGCCACGGGTTATATCAGGCCTGAAGTCAAAAAATCCGGACGGTGTTGGAATATTTGTAATCCCGTCAGTGAAATTGTAGTACCAGTCTGCACGAATGTAAAATTTCGGGCGATAATACATAAGGATCAGGTCCGTTTCAGTATATCCGCCATTGAAAGAAGCACCCCCGTAGGCACCAAGGACGAAACTCCCTGCCTTGAAACCGGCCTGTGTTGATAAAACAGGCGCCCTTGAAGGGAGCAAACCCCGGAAAACATTCATTGTCTTAAATGCAAAGGACATATCCCAGGCAAATCCCTTATCATTGAACGGGATAATACTGTCCTGCACCAGGTTGTTCTCATTCTGGGCAAACGAACTTTGAGTAATTAAGAGCAATAGAACAGTGCAAACAGTTAGTCTGATGATTGATCCCATAACCTATTTTATGTAATCCTCCTTTATCCCGCCTAAACTATCGTTTTTTATCCTTCAGACATTGGCTGCAAAGTCAATAAAAAGTCAGTTTTAAGCCATTTTTCCCTTTAGTGGTTAATGGAAAGGGCAGGTTATTCCAGGACAGGAGCATTAGAATGGTAGAGAATCATTTGAATGTCGCAGCTGATTTTTCTTCCAAAGCGTGGAAATATGCGATAGCCTGGCCCCGGTTTTTGACCCCGATTTTCTGGTAAAGGTTGTAAATATATGTTTTGACCGTACCCAGGGAATAGTAGAGTTTTTCGGCAATTTCTTTGTTCTGATAGCCTTCTGAAATGTATTGCAGTATTTGAATTTCCTTTTGAGTAATTTCAGAAGCCCGATTCTTTTTTAAAGGTTCTTCACCTTTTCCGCCACCTTTACGGGTCCCGGCTTTTAAATTGAAACTGTGAAGTATCTCCTGAACATACGGATCTTTCGGTGAAGTGTCTGAAACCTTAGACAATAAAGCCTGCATAGGGCTTCCACAATCCGTATACACCCTGATTATGGACTCGGCCTTTGTACGTGAGAGCAATGATCTCAAG
>CBDUAW010000304.1:0-3592 GCA_965365215.1 uncultured Eudoraea sp.
GCAGGGCTCGATGTTTTCGAATCAGAGCCTTTTCCTGAGATTAAGATTTTGATGCATCCCAATATTTCACTTTCCCCCCATATTGGCGCGGCCACGGCGGAAGCCCAGGAAAGGATAGGACTGGAACTGGCGTCTCAGATCATTGCGTTGTTGAAATGATAGATTTCCTTTTAAAACGCCTTTAAATCCAGGTCTTTTTCGTACATTATGGCCTCACTAATCTCTAATTAATTAATATACAATGTCAGGATTATTAGATTTATTAAATAGCCCAACGGGCAAGCAGTTAATCAGTGGTGTGGCAGGTGAAACCGGCCAACCTGAAAGCAAAACCGCAGATGTATTAGGCATGGCTATGCCTTTGCTACTCGGCGCCATGAAAAAAAATGTTTCATCGCCACAAGGTGCAGAGGGCCTAATGAATGCCTTGTCTTCCAAGCACGATGGAAGTATTCTGGATAACCTTGGAGGCCTTTTTGGTGGCGGAGTGGATCAATCGGTAAAAGCCGATGGTGCGGGCATACTTGGTCATGTGTTTGGAAACAAGCGCGGCAATGTGGAAAATGCCTTAAGTCAGAAAGCCGGTATGGACTCCAGTTCTGTAGCCGAGATCCTTAAGATTGCAGCACCAATTGTAATGGGCTATTTAGGAAAACAAACGGCTCAAAGCAATGTAAGGGATGCCGGTAGTATGAACAGTCTTTTAGGCGGGATGCTTGGCGGGCAACCGGCACAAAACCAAAGTCTAATTACCACCCTTCTGGATGCAGATGGTGATGGAAGCGTTTTAGACGACGTAGCTGGAATGGTAATGGGAGGATCTAAAAAGAAAGGCGGCCTGGGAGGGCTTTTAGGAGGTTTATTCGGGAAATAAATTCAAATTAACCCCTAGCAAGATTTAACATAACCACCTTATGAAAAAGGTGGTTTTTTTTGTAAATTATAGAGAACTAATTTATTCCCTTCAAATGAATCTTCGGCTATTAAAAATAGGTTGTTTATTGACATTGTTATTATTGCTAAGCTTTTGTGCCAGTACAAAACAATCCCTTGATATTTCTGAGAACGAAAAGGAAATATTCAATCAATCCCAGGAGGATACAATTGAAATTGCCGCTCCTGAATCGAACTATGAAATAATAATCATTGAACCGGGATTTAACTACTGGCTTAGAACCATAGCAAGGCCGGAAGGCTATTACTCCCAGAATTTTTTTGAAAACCGCAATAGGCTTTATGTAATTGAATGGAATAACAGGGTGTTGCAACCGCTACTATACGATCCTCAACTTTATGAGCTTCAAATAAATTATGACCCCAATATTGATTATGGGTACGAAGTGAATTACAAACTCTACAACTACTTTATTTATTTTCAGCGCAAGTATAATCAACGACTCGGTCCTTTTATCCCAAGAATTTAATTCGATATATTTGCCCTCTTTTAAGTTTGCTATGGAGAAATTAAAGAAAAAGTGGGGAATCCAATCTAATTTTCAATTACTGATCATTCTTGTGGTTTTTGCAGTTACCGGTTCTTCATCGGTGTATGTAGCTAAACCTTTTATGGCTCTGATCGGCCTTCAGCCCGAGAATTTCCCTCATGCCTGGTGGGGAAATATTCTTTATTGGTCAATGCGTTTATTCCTGATATTTCCTATCTATCAGGTATTGCTTGTCCTTTTTGGATGGGTATTTGGACAATTTCGCTTTTTCTGGAATTTTGAAAAAAAAATGCTACAACGAATGGGCCTGGGGTTCCTTCTGAAATAATTTACTTGCTGTTTGGCAGAACTCCCAAAATGCGTATATAGCAAAATGCGAAAGTCGGAGGTTGTATTATTTTGGTTTTTGATCTATCAGCTTTTCCACTTTAGACCCTTTTATTACGTAGGTATATAACCACATCAGGGTAAAGGAAGGTATAAAGTCCAGCCCTGGAATCAACTCTTCTATAAAAGTAACTATCCCGGCAGCCTGCCCCATCTTGCCTCTGTATAAACGGGTCATAAGCCAGGCAGCTACCGGTGCCCAGATTACATCCGAAAATTCCCCAATCCCCGGTATCACAAAGGAAAGCATCCCAATGGCATCTAATAATAAACCCAGGAATAACTTGCGCAATTTTTCATTTTTAGCCATACCCGTATACGGATTTTAACTGATTACATACTTTGGTTTTTATGAAAGGTTAGAGCTGACTAATTTCAGAAATTCATTTCGTGTTTCCTGATGTTCAAAAGAACCCCTGAACCCTGAGGTGGTCGTTACAGAGTTTTGCTTTTGAACGCCACGCATCATCATACACATATGTGCCGCTTCAATGACAACCGCTACCCCACTTGGTTTTAAATGATCGTTGATACATTCCAGGATCTGTTCGGTTAGGCGTTCCTGAACCTGTAATCGCCTGGCAAAGATGTCTACCACCCTGGGTAATTTACTTAAACCAACAATTTGTCCGTTTGGGATATAGGCAATATGGGCCTTCCCAAAGAAAGGAAGCATATGATGCTCGCATAAGGAATAGACCTCTATATCCTTAACAATTACCATTTCATTATAGGTTTCCTTAAAAATAGCACTCTTAAGCACCGCTGCAGCGTCTTGTTTATAACCCTGAGTAAGAAAAAGCATAGCCTTGGCAGCCCTTTCCGGGGTTTTGGTCAATCCTTCACGCCCGAGGTCCTCTCCAATCTCATCAATAATTCTGGTATAGCCTTCTTTAACCTCATTCGTGATTTCAATATTGTATTCTTCTAAATTTCGATATGGTGCCATAGTAAAAATTATGTAGTACTGCTTTAAGTAACGATCCTAATTTACCGAATTAAATCGATTTAAAAAGGGCACTATAGAATAATCTAAGTTATTCACAACAAGGAGTAAGATATCTATGATGAGATTCTTATTTTTGCCCTGTCTTCTGTCTCCCGATAAAATGACAGGGAACAAATACATATGATTAAAGCGAAAAATATAAGAAAATCCTTTGGAGCGCTTGAGGTCCTCAAAGGGGTTGACCTTTATATCAAAAAGAGTGAAATAGTATCTGTAGTAGGCGCTTCAGGAGCTGGTAAAACAACTTTACTGCAAATCCTCGGAACTTTGGATTTGCAATCGAACAGAAGTGAAAGCGAACTGAGAATCAATGATATTGACGTTAATAATCTAGGGGAAAAATCCCTAGCCCGGTTTCGCAACGAACACATCGGTTTTATTTTTCAATTTCATCAGCTATTACCCGAATTTACGGCCATTGAAAACGTTTGCATTCCGGCTTTTATTAAAAAAACCAATCGCAAACAGGCAGAAGAAGAGGCGCAAAAACTTCTGGAGTTCCTTGGACTTGCCCATCGTATCCACCATAAACCCAATGCACTATCTGGTGGAGAACAGCAAAGAGTAGCAGTTGCCAGAGCCTTAATCAATAACCCTTCCGTGATCCTGGCCGATGAGCCCAGTGGTAATCTGGATTCCGAAAGTGCAGACCGGCTTCATGAACTTTTTTTCCGCCTGAGAGAGGAATTTGGTTTCAGGATTCGCGCATGAAGTCGATGAACCCGCGCGCCAACGACTCGTACCCCGAGGT
>CBDUAW010000305.1:0-3585 GCA_965365215.1 uncultured Eudoraea sp.
TAAATACCATGCCTCTGATGCAAATACCATCCAAATGGCATTGTTTTAGGATGGTTACTTTGTAAATGCCCAAAACGATATTATTTTACCTGGAGATGACATTGGTTCTTCCATTTCCTTATCGGCTCTGGTAGGGGCCTTAGGATACCAGTATAACTTCAGTAAAATGATATCTTTATATGGCTTTGCGGGATATACCATAATTCAAAATGGTTTGTTGCGAGACGATAAAAGAAATAATGTTTTTACTTTAAACGACGGAGGAAGTGCCTATTTTAAAGTAGGATTTAAAATATCAATATTCTAAAAAGATATGTCAAAAATACTAGTAATAGAAGACGAAGCAGCAATAAGAAGGGTATTAGTAAAAATCCTTTCGGAAGAAAATGAGGAGTACCAGGTAGAGGAAGCAGAAGATGGTGCCAAAGGTTTGGACCTCATAAAGAAGAACGAATACGACCTGGCACTATGCGATATTAAAATGCCTAAAATGGATGGTGTGGAAGTTTTACAGGAGGCCAGAAAGATAAAGCCCGAAGTTCCTTTTATAATGATCTCCGGACACGGAGATCTGGATACAGCCGTCAATACCATGAGACTGGGTGCCTTTGATTATATCTCCAAGCCGCCAGATTTAAACAGATTACTTACTACCGTTAGAAATGCGCTAGACAAGAAGGAACTGGTAGTTGAAAATAAGATCCTTAAAAAGAAGGTGAGCAAAAATTATGAGATGGTAGGAGATAGTAAGGAGATCTCTACTATAAAGGAAATGATTGAAAAAGTGGCACCCACAGACGCCAGGGTGCTCATTACGGGATCAAACGGTACAGGAAAGGAATTGGTAGCGCATTGGATACATCAGAAAAGCGGACGTAGCGACGGACCCTTTGTAGAAGTAAATTGTGCGGCAATCCCCTCAGAACTTATTGAAAGTGAACTTTTTGGTCATGTAAAAGGTGCGTTTACCTCTGCCGTTAAGGACAGGGCAGGGAAGTTTGAAGCTGCAAACAAGGGCACCATATTTTTGGATGAGGTTGGTGATATGAGCCTTTCTGCACAGGCAAAAGTCTTAAGGGCATTGCAGGAAAGTAAGATATCCAGAGTAGGATCTGATAAGGATATAAAGGTTGATGTAAGGGTAGTGGCCGCAACCAACAAGGACCTGATGAAGGAGATTACTGAAGGTAATTTCAGAGAAGACCTTTATCACCGTCTGGCAGTAATCCTGATTAAAGTGCCGGCGCTTAATGATCGCAGAAGCGACATCCCGTTACTTATTGATCACTTTGCGAAAAAAATTGCCGCTGAACAGGGAACCGCGAAAAAGAAGTTCTCCAAGAAGGCTGTTGCTCTTTTAAAAGGGTATGACTGGACCGGTAACATCAGGGAATTGCGCAATGTGGTGGAAAGGCTTATAATTTTAGGGGGTGCGGAAGTCTCTGAAGAAGACGTAAAACTTTTTGCCAGCAAATAGATTTTGATCCATTATGGGATTTAATAATACCTGGATCAGGACTTACAATCTTCCAGTTTTTTCAAGGCCTTGGCGGTGATTTCTTTTGTTTTGAGATTGTAATACCTTTTCGCTTCCGTTAAATCGGTTTTTAAGAGCTCCAGTTCACAACGTTCAAAATTTCTCTGGGCCAACTCATATGCCTCCTTGCAAGGCACCGTATTTACCACCTTGTCCAAGGAATTTTGATAAGCTTCAAGGGCAATATCAATTTTCTTTTCCAGGGCTTTGCCAACAGGGAGTTGCATGGACATTTTCTTATAATATGCGTCCTTTGTATTGATACTCAAAAGATCACTGGCATATTGGCTGGTATGCATTTCCTCGTGCTCTGTTAGCGCTTCTAAGCTGCCCTGCACATTTACAAGAGCTCTCTCCAGCAGAATTCTGGTACCCTTCAAGGAGGAAACCCTTGTGGCTTTTTTAAGGTTATCCAGGCTTTCATTGAGGTCCTTGGCTGCATAATCGCACCCACATGCTTCAAACTGTGACTTAGACTTTTCAATAGCATTAAGGGCCTTATATGCAAAATAACGAGAAGTATTCACATCTTGAGCACTTATGGCCTTCTGCGTCTGTTTTTGGATATATCCAATATTAGACCCCAGATAGTCGCAAGCCTTGTTGGGGCCGAAGGAATATAGACCATATATTCCGAGGATCAATATGAAGAATTGTCTGCGGTACATAGCGTAAGCTGTTGATAATGTAAAATTTAGGACAGGATAAAGATAACTGCACCGCCCGCAGATACCCGTTTTTTTCGACAAAGACCTCTTCGAGTATGTTAAAGCACCTGATTAAACCCATACTAAACCCGAAATTTGATTTTTAGGACAGGGATTGACTTACAAGGGTAAAATATCCTATATTCATCCAATGGAAAGTATTCAGAGCTCAAAATACAAGATAGGCTCTCCTATAGATCTGGGAACAATTCCTACCCTGGCTAATTTCAACAAAACAGGGAAAGAGCTTAAAAAGACCCTTGAAGATGTAAGGGAAGAGCTTGGAAAATTTCAGAACACCCTGTATGCGCATGGTAAATACGCTGTACTGATTTGTCTACAGGGAATGGATACCTCGGGGAAAGACAGTCTAATCCGCGAGGTGTTTAAAGACTGTAATGCCAGTGGGGTAGAAGTGCATAGTTTTAAAGTGCCTACACAGCTGGAACGCGATCACGATTATTTATGGAGACACTACCTGGCACTGCCCGCAAAGGGTAAATTTCGTGTATTTAACAGAACACACTATGAAAATGTTTTAGTTACCAGGGTACATCCTGAGTATATCCTGGGGGAGAATATCCCTGGAGTAGAAACCTTGTCTGACGTGAACGAATCCTTCTGGGACGCCCGTTTTGAGCAGATCAATAATTTTGAGAAACACCTGGCGGAAAACGGCACCTTGATCTTTAAATTCTATCTTCATTTGTCAAAAGAAGAACAGAGACAGCGGCTGCTGAGAAGGCTCCGACTGGAACAAAAGCATTGGAAATTTTCCCCCGGCGATCTCAAGGAGCGGGCCCTGTGGGAGAAATATACCAGCTGTTACCAGGAGGCCATAAACAGATCATCTGAACCACATGCTCCATGGTTCGTGGTCCCGGCCGATAATAAAAGGGCTGCAAGGGTTATTGTGGCTTCTATCCTCCTGGAAGAACTGAGACAATACAAGGATATCAGGGAACCCGAAATGGACGAGGAAATCAGGGCTAATATTGAACTGTACAGGACACAATTAGAAAAAGAAGCAAAATGAAATATTGGTATCTCATCTTTCTGGTAGCTTTTCAAGCCATTGCTCAGACCTCAGATGAACAACAAATCAGGGAAATCTACAATGTTGCCTTAACCCAGGGCAAATCCTATAATTGGTTAAATCATCTTTCTAACCAAATTGGGGGTCGCTTATCTGGGTCTGTACAGGCACAACAAGCTGTAGATTACACAAAGGCCCAATTGGATTCGTTAGGACTCGACAGGGTTTGGTTACAAGATGTTATGGTCCCTAAATGGGTACGTGGCACTCCTGAATTTGCCTATATTGAAACGAAACCGGGGGTT
>CBDUAW010000306.1:0-3573 GCA_965365215.1 uncultured Eudoraea sp.
CGGGGTTTCAACCACCTGGTGATTCTTTTAAAGTTTTTCACCACCTCTTCTTTTCTTTTCTCTAATCCTTCTGTTATCTCTTTGGATTTAAAGTTTTCATTTTCTCCAACTGCATCCTGTCGATTACCTTTGTTACCCGGGTTTTTGATGGGGCCTTTAGAGAAATACCTGAGTTTATGAAAATAATGGAATCTGCATTAAAGGAACAGGGTCAGGAAGTTGAGCAATTCTTAGTTCACTATGCCTATTGCCCTAGGTGTGCAAAGGAAGCCGGACACAATTATATGGTTCTTTTTGCCAAAATTAAAAAGGAAGCTGCATAATTGAATTGATGAGTTTTGAAGAGGTGATTTTGAGTTTTTAGACACCCGTACATGAAAAGACCAATCAGCAACATATTACTACTTTTTTTGCTCCTCATACAGGCGATAGGAGCAATCCCTGCAGGGTACAGTCTGGTTATTGACCCATCAGGGGAAGGAATTGGCCTTCCTATCTCCTTATTAGACACCGCTCCCTTTTCTGATTTCCTGATCCCGGGAATATTCCTTTTATTTATTCTTGGCCTGATACCGTTATTTCTAATCTACGGCTTAATCACCAAAAAGAACTGGCCCTGGATCGCAAAAATTAATCCAGACAAGGGATATCACTGGTCACTGATCTATTCGCATTACTTTGGAATAGTATTGATATTGTGGATTACAATGCAACTGTATTTTGGTATAGGCTTTCATATGTTGCATTTTTCATACACCTTCCTGGGAGTATTTGTTGTATTTCTGGCTAACCTCCCGGCCACAAGGCGTACTTATTTAAACGACCAACAACCGTATTCATAAGTCCTAAGAACCCTCTTTTTTTGGTTTAGCAGGCAGTACTTCTTCCGGGAACGGAAAGATAATGGTAGAATTCTTTTCTGCGGCTATATTGGATAAGGTTTGATACAATCTTAGCTTAATCGCAGAGGGCGATTTGTCTATCTGCAGCCCTGCTTCCAAAAGCTTTCCTGCAGCCTGCTCCTCGGCCTGAGCCAAGATTATTCGAGCCCTCCTGGAGCGTTCTGCCTCTGCCTGATTGGCCATCATTCTCCTCATATTCTCGGGTAACTGGATGTCCTTGATCTTCACATCAATTATTTCAATTCCCCATTCATGCGTTTCCTGCTCTACAATTGATTTTATATTCTTTCCCATTTCCTCCCGTTTTGATAAAATAGTATCTAATTCTACTTTCCCGCAAACGTCGCGCAGTGCAGCCTGGGACAGCTGGGTTATGGCAAAGGAATATTCCTCTACTTCCAGTACCGCTTTTTCAGGATCATAGATCTTGAAGAAAACAACTCCGTCTATGCTACAAGGCACATTGTCTTCGGTCATGACCTCCTGGGAGACAATATTTATTGTAATTACGCGAATATCCACTATCTGAATGGTTTCCACTATGGGTATGATCCATCTAAAGCCGGGCTTTAAGGTTTTAATATATTTTCCAAATCTGAATTTAAGTGCTCGTTTATATTCAAATACAATTCGAATTCCTGCCAGAAGAAATAACAGCAGAATAATAAGAAACAAATAATAGGGATTCATAACAAATGCTTTTAGGTTCAACTTAATAACCTCTTTAAATCAATAGATTTTGGGGAGGTATGCCCAATGTGGTTTTTTATGCTTAACCTGTTTAAAGTACACCCACATTCTGGTTCTTATAATTTATCAAACAGGTCGTTGCGGATTTTCAACCCTGATTTTTTTATACAGCGATCGGTTTAACAAAACAAACCAGCAGAGGCAGGTCACAAAGGTGATTTTTTGAATCAAGGGCAGGGCTTTGATGGCAACCCCGGATTCATATATATAATAGTTTACCGAAAAGATCAACAGGCAGAAAATACCTAAAACAAATAATCCTGTTAATTTTTCCCTTAACAAGGCCATGCAACAGCAAATTAATGCAATGACTCCAAAAAATCCGGCTATACGCACCGTAATATCATGGGTCCCTGAAGAAAGCAGAAGGGTTATTCCCAAAGCCAATATCCCGGAAAACCACATCATCTTTACAAACCAGACCTCCTTGTTAAACCGTTCAGGAAGATAGTACCAAAGATAAATTAAGCTTACACATAGTACTCCCAATGACGCCCTGGCATAGTATCTTCCAGTATTAAGGTCTCCGTTAATGGCATATTCATCCAAAAGATCACAGAGATAATTATTCCAAAAGCTGAATCCTTCTGCTTTCGGGTCTGCCCATGAACCTCCCGGATATGATACCGCTGCCAGAATATACAATCCTACAAACAAGAATATCCCAAGAAGAGGGAGTAGTAAAAATACAGGTTTCGGAAGCTTGTAAAACACAGCCAGAAGTTTTTTATGATTAATATGTTACAAGGAAAACATATAGAAACCAGACACTTCCAAAAATCTTATTCTGAGTTTTCCATTTCACTTTTAATTGATTCCCTCCTTTTTTTACTCCATCGATGGAGTTTGGGAAGGATATCCCTGGCCATCTTCCTGGCTTTGTCTTTAGAAATTCCCAGTTTTTGGGCTAAGGCAATATTTTTGGCCATTTTTTCCTCCAGTGTAATCTCATTATCCGTGAATTGACCATCCTGATAGCAGTAAAAGCAGTATTCCGTATTGATACTCCCGTCTTTATAGGTCCCAAAGTCGGACATTTTACGCATCGGCATACCGCAGCTCTGGCAGATGTTTTTCTCCGAAGTTTTCATGATTAATTTTGAATTAGTTTGAAACTTAACCCATAAGGTAAGTTCAATATGGGAATAAGAATATGATACTTATCAGGTTTGCAGATTCAGCTTATAGGGCGAAACCTGTTTTGGAAGATAGAATTTCCCTTAGTTCCCTTGTATTTTTCGCGTCTATTAGGTTTAATGCCTTTACTCCACAGAGTTTATTTACCATCTGGATCCCCGCCAGGGTGTTGGAGGCAATCCCCGTGACGATATCCGGAATAATTTGAAAGGCTTTCATGAGGCCGTATACCGCGTAGGGATCCGAAGCGCTCAGGATGGTACATTTTACATGACCTCTCAACAGGTCAATGGCAATATCACCATTGTAGGGTTCCAGGGGGGAAGCTCCGATCTCAATAATAGCAATATCAGCATTCTCCCTGGCAATTTTACTCAATAATTGTTCAATTTTCAGTTTATACTTTTCCCTGGGATAAATAGACGAGGGCAAACCTACATCCACAAAATCCATTACAGCATCCGCTCCTACGTCTTTGATTGCAAGAATATCCTTATATCTTCCGGCACCACTTAGTTTAGCACCAACAACTTTGTAGCCGGCCAACTTAAACAAATTAGTCACAATTCTTGCCGAGGTAGTTTTCCCTGCAGACATGGAAGTCCCTGCAAATAGTATTACAGGAGTTTGGAAGGGGATATGCTCTATGGCTTGCACAAAGTGATCCATTTTCTGCTTCTTCCCTTCCCTCAAAACATGACCCTGGTACTGCACTTCCATCATATTTGGAATGAATACGGATTTGGAAGTCACAACTCATATTTTTTATAAAATCAACTATTAT
>CBDUAW010000307.1:0-3540 GCA_965365215.1 uncultured Eudoraea sp.
ACGGTACTGATTCGATTATTGTAAGGAGCATGCTCTTCTTAATTGTTCCACAACATAACAATAGCTGCTTGTATTGCAAGCCAACCAATGCTTTTGCAGAGAGGAAGGGATTCGAACCCTCGATACACTTTTGGTGTATACACACTTTCCAGGCGTGCGCCTTCGACCACTCGGCCACCTCTCTATTCCCGAAAATCAGGGCGAGCAATAAACAAAAAATTTATTAGTTAATAAAATTTTGTCCCGATAAATTTTCAGGACATCTCCCCTCTGAAGGGCGTTTCAAAAATGGTTTTGAAGGCCTTGGAAGAAACCTTGCTACCCAGGAGGTACATAAGTTTTGTGATGGCTGCTTCTGTGGTCATATCCCCGCCGTCCAACATCTTCATTTTCATGAGAGCCATACTCGTTTTATACCTGCCCATAATAACACTACCTCCCGGACATTGGGTTACGTTTACAATATGAAGACCTTTGGACATTGCTTCTCTGAGATGATCCAAAACCCACTTCTCCGTTGGCGCATTGCCCGCTCCATAAGTTTCCAGGATTAAGGCTTTAAGGTTGGGGATCCCCAAGATGCCCTCTAGCAGGTTGCGATTAAACCCGGGGAATAGTTTTAGGATAGCCACATTGTTATCCATTTCCTTGTGCACCCTTAAGGATTTGCGTCTATTTCCCCTTAGGAGGTATTCCTTATTCACTTTTAAATGAACCCCAGATTCGGCAAGTGCCGGGTAATTCAAGGAAGCAAAAGCCTCAAAGTGCTCGGCATTTAATTTGGTAGTACGATTAGCGCGGTATAGTTTGTATTCAAAGTACAGCCCTACCTCCTGAATTACGGGCCTGCCATTTTCCTGAAGGGAGGCAAGCTGAATAGAAGTAATCAGATTTTCCTTAGCATCCGTTCTGAGATCTCCAATAGGTAACTGCGAACCGGTCAAAATCACCGGTTTGTCAAGATTCTCCAGCATATAGCTTAAAGCAGATCCGGTGTAGCTCATAGTATCACTCCCGTGTAAGACTACAAATCCGTCATATTCCGCGTAATGCTTTTCTATAAGTCCGGCAATGGCTACCCAGTGGGAGGTATTCACGTTGGAAGAATCAATGGGTTTTTTGAAGGACACGCTATCAATCTTGCATTCGAGCTGTTCCAACTCCGGGATATGCTCTACTACTTTTTTGAAATTAAATGCCTTCAGCACTCCTGATTCATAGTGTCGAACCATACCTATGGTACCACCTGTATAAATTATCAAAATCTTGATCATCTCGCTCATATCCCAAATACGGCTTTTGAATTGGCAGTGGTGATCGCCGCAATTTCTTCCTTACTCATCCCGTAAATTTGCGACAATTTTTCGAGGACATAAAACACATAACTACTTTCATTTCGTTTTCCTCTGTAAGGGACCGGGGCCAGGTAAGGGGCATCTGTCTCCAGCACAAGGTGACCCGCGTCTATCCTGTCTATGAATTGATCTATTTTACCATTTTTGAAGGTAACAACCCCTCCAATCCCCAATTTCATATTAAAGCCGATAGCGCGAAGGGCTTGTTCATAAGTCCCGGTAAAACAGTGGAAGATACCAAAGAGGTCCGGCCCCTTTTCCTCTTCCAGAATATCAAAAATTTCGTCAAAAGACTCCCGGCAATGAATAACAATGGGCAACCGGTATTGCTTTGCCAATTTTATCTGTATTCTGAATGCCTCCTGCTGTTGTTTAAAAAACGTATCGTCCCAATATAGATCAATCCCAATCTCACCTACCGCGTAAAATTTCCGGCTTGCCAGCATATGTTCCACGTGAGCTAACTCTTCTTTGTAGTTTTCCTTAACATGAGTAGGATGAAGGCCCATCATCAGATATACATGATCCGGATATGTCTTCTCGAGCTGGAGCATGGCCGGAGTGTAGGTACTGTCTATGGCTGGAATAAAAAACCTTTTTACTCCTAGATCTAGTGCTCGCTGTACAACCTCTTGCCGGTCTTCATCAAAGGATTCGGAATAAAGGTGGGTATGGGTATCTGTAATGATCATGCAACAAAAATAGGATTATCTTTGTCAAAATCTGTATTGATGGGAAGCCTAAAAAAATTTCTCGAAGCCAAAGATTATATTCGCATACCCGTGGTGATTACCTCTACAAATCATATCGAGATACAAGCCAAGATCAATGGGCAATCTGGCAGATTTATTCTCGATACCGGAGCTTCCAACACCTGTGTCAGTTTTGATAAGATTACCGATTTTAATCTGCAAACCAAGGAATCCAAAATAAAGGCGGCCGGTGCAGGGGCAACCAATATGGCCACATTAATCTCAACCAAAAACCGCCTGGATATTGGCAAATGGACCAAAAAGAAATTAAAGATTGTCCTTTTTGACCTGATTCATGTCAACGAGGCTTTACAGGCACATCAGGCCCTTCCGGTAGACGGAATCATAGGAGCAGACGTACTCAAGAAGGGAAAAGCCATAATAGACTATGACAAGCAATGTCTCTATCTGAAACTAAAACCGCCCAGAGAGAAAAACTCAGCTTAATTTCCGTAAAGCAATCAATACCTTAGAGTTCCAGGGCTTTTTTCACATTGTCTTCCATTAGCAACTCTTCCGGATTCTCCAAAGCTTCCTTGACTGCCACCAGAAATCCAACAGACTCTTTGCCGTCTATTATTCTGTGGTCATAGGAAAGCGCAACGTACATAATCGGCGCTATTGCTACAGCCCCATTTTTAACCACAGGACGTTCTACAATGTTGTGCATCCCAAGAATACCGCTTTGAGGAGGATTGATAATTGGGGTAGACAGCATGGAGCCAAATACCCCACCATTGGATATGGTAAAGGTTCCACCGGTCATTTCATCTACCGTAATCTGACCTTCCCTGGCCCGGATCGCAAGTCTTTTTACTTCGGCTTCAAGACCTCTGAAAGTTAAGTTTTCAGCATTTCTGATTACGGGTACCATTAACCCTTTAGGGCCGGAAACAGCAATACTGATGTCACAGAAATCATAGGTGATCATTTCTTTACCATCTATCATTGAATTTACGGCAGGGAATAATTCCAATGCCCTAATAACTGCCTTTGTAAAGAATGACATAAAGCCAAGGCTTACGTCGTGTTTCTCTTTGAAGACTTCTTTATATTCCTTGCGCAGGGCGAATATAGCCGACATATCTACCTCGTTAAAGGTGGTAAGCATTGCCGTTTCATTCTTGGCCGCTACCAGTCGTTCCGCTACCTTCCTTCTTAGCATGGATAGTTTGGTCCTGGTTTCCCCCCTGCTTCCTCCGGTAGGGCTTCCCATAGAAGGTACGGCCTTCACAGCATCGTCCTTAGTTATCCTGCCATCTTTTCCGCTGCCTTTAACATCAGAGGCATCGATCCCTTTCTCGGCCAGAATTTTCTTTGCCGCAGGAGATGCTGTTCCCGTTGCATAAGACTCCTTAACCGGTTCAGTAGTGCCAGGAGCTTCTTCCTTTTCAGATTCTGAAGCCTCCGTTTTGGAACTCTCTTTCCCTGTT
>CBDUAW010000308.1:0-3538 GCA_965365215.1 uncultured Eudoraea sp.
AATAGGCGTATCAGAACCCATAGAACCAATAGGTTCTTTGGCATTTTTACTCATCGGAAGAATAATGGAATTGATATCTTCAAGAGTATATCCGAATGCGGCTTTTCTTTTTTCCAGGGAGGTTTCGTTAAGGAATAAAGGACACTCGTTATAGGGAATATCCTTAAGGTGTACCAGATTTTTATCGAGCCACATTTTATAGGGATGCTTCTTGGCTATAATTGATTTGATTTCCTCATCGTTTACAATACGTCCTTCCTCCATGTTTACCAGGAACATTTTACCTGGTTCCAATCGACCGTGAAATTCAATATTATTAGGTTCCAGATCCACAACCCCTGTTTCCGAAGACATAATTACATATCCATTTTTGGTAACACTGTAGCGGGAAGGCCTGAGGCCGTTACGGTCTAATACTGCACCTATATAATTACCATCCGTAAAGGGAATGGAAGCCGGGCCATCCCAGGGTTCCATTAAACAGGAATTAAACTCGTAAAAGGCCTTCTTTTCTGCTGCCATTTCGGTATTCTTTTCCCAGGCCTCAGGAACCAGCATCATCATTACCTCCGGAAGCGAACGGCCCGTCATTAGCAATAGCTCTACCACCATATCCATAGTGGCAGAGTCAGATTTGCCAGGAAGGATTATAGGAAGGATGTCTTTTATTGCTTCTCCAAATAACTCGCTGGCCAACAATTCTTCCCTGGAGTGCATCCTGGATACATTCCCCCGCAGCGTATTGATTTCACCGTTATGGCACATGTACCGAAAGGGCTGGGCCAAATCCCAAGTTGGAAACGTATTGGTGGAGAACCGCTGATGTACCAACGCAAGCCTCGTTATTACACGTGGATCCATCAGGTCTTTAAAATAGAGCTTTATATCATTAGGCATTAGTAGCCCCTTGAAAATGATAATTTTAGTAGAAAGACTGGGAACGTAAAAGAACTTTCGTTCAGATAGTCTTGAGTTGATTATGGCATGCTCAGTAAGCTTTCTGGCCACAAATAATTTAAGGTTAAAACTGAAATCATCTTGCTTAGGATTAGACTTCCCTACAAATACTTGTTTTACAAAAGGTTCGCTTTCCTGGGCAATACGTCCGGGGATGGCTCTGTTTACCGGAACATCTCTCCAGCCTAAAAGCAATAACCCCTGGTTTTCTATGTGTTTTACGAATTCCTGAATACAGAAATTTCTTTGATTCTCCTTTTGAGGCAAGAACACATTGGCTACAGCATATGCTCCCGGTTCTGGCAGTGAAAACCCACATTCATCAATGAAGAAATTGTGTGGGATATCGATCAGGAGCCCGGCTCCATCGCCGGTCTTTCCATCAGCACTAACCGCCCCTCTGTGTTCCAGCTTGTCCAGAATTTCCAGCGCTTTATGAATGATGTCATTAGACTTCTCGCCCTTCAGGCTACAAATAAAGCCAGCTCCACAGTTGTCGTGTTCAAATTCGGGCAAATAAAGCCCCTGTTTTGGGATGCTCATATAATATGATATTTACTCAAAAATATCGATTTGACTACGAATAGTACAGTGTTTTGTCTATTAAGCAATAAAAAATTTAGTATTTTGATTTAAACGTTAAAAAATATGTAATTTGAAAAATAATCATCCCCTGTATTGCGATATTCTCAAATTGGGCCATAGGAGTGGTCCTTTTCTCCTTAAAGTAAGGGTGTAAGTGATTAAAAAAGTATGAAACTTATGAAGTACCCCTATCAGAGGGCTTAAAACGAAAAGAAAATAAATAAAGAGGTAAGCTTACCCCTTTAAAAATAAGATAAAATTTTATATGGAGTCATTTAGAGACCTCCCTTAAATCAGACTTCTGGAAATAACAATCTTCTGGATCTCAGAAGTACCCTCATAAATTTGTGTGATTTTAGCATCACGCATAAGACGTTCAACATGGTAGTCTTTAACAAATCCATTACCCCCATGTATTTGCACGGCCTCTACCGTAGTATTCATAGCCACCTCAGAGGCATATAATTTAGCCATGGCTCCGGATAAGGTATAGTCCTTTCCCTGATCTTTATCCCAGGCCGCCTTATAAACCAAATGGCGTGCTGCTTCTATTTGCGTATGCATATCCGCAAGTTTAAAAGCGATGGCCTGATGTTTGAAAATTTCTTTGCCAAAAGCCTTTCTTTCCTGTGCATATTTCAATGCCAGTTCATATGCTCCAGCAGCAATTCCCAGAGCCTGAGCAGCAATTCCAATCCTTCCCCCAGCAAGAGTCTTCATTGCAAATTTAAAACCAAATCCGTCCTCCCCAATTCTATTTTCCTTCGGCACTTTTACATCATTAAAGATTAAAGAATGGGTATCGCTACCTCTGATGCCCAACTTATTTTCCTTAGGCCCGATCTCAAATCCATCCATGCCTTTTTCAACAATAAGAACATTGATGCCTTTGTGCCCTTTGTCTACATCTGTTTGTGCTATAACCAGGTAAACTTCTGCGGAGTTTCCGTTGGTTATCCAGTTTTTAGTGCCATTTAATATGTAGTGATCTCCCTTATCAATCGCTGTTGTCTTTTGAGAAGTTGCATCGCTCCCCGCTTCTGGTTCGGATAAACAAAAGGCCCCAATGATTTCACCAGTGGCAAGACGGGAAAGATATTTTCTTTTTTGTTCTTCAGTGCCGTAGGTTTCCAATCCCCAGCAAACCAATGAATTATTTACCGAAACGATTACTGAAGCAGAGGCATCTATTTTGGATAACTCTTCCATGGCCAGGACGTACGAAAGAGTATCTAATCCACTCCCCCCATATTTGGGAGCTACCATCATCCCTAAAAAGCCTAGCTCCGACATTTTTTTAACAGCCTCTGCGGGAAATTTCTGTGCCTCGTCCCGCTCAATCACTCCGGGTAATAATTCGGATTGAGCAAAGTCTCTAGCGGCCTGCCTGATCATCAATTGTTCTTCGGTAAGTGTAAAATCCATTTCTGATAATTTGGTAAAAAACGAGTACAAATATACGCCGAGAATGGATAATATTCAATGATATTAGGCCAAATATGAGAATATTCTAATCATTTTCGTGACTACAAGCATTCATACGGAAGCGCTATTTTTCATTTTATAACCAAGGTCATTTTTTTATATTTGTCTATCCCGCTTTTGTTAACGAAAGTAAACATTTCAATATGAGACAGCACTAGCCCTTTGGGGCTTATTTTTGGTTTTGTAAGAGTGATTTTTGGGTAAGGAAAGGTTTGTTTGCTAACATATTGAAGTGCAGAAATACTATGAAAGAACTATTAAAGAAATACGAAAATAAGGCACCCGAGATAGTATTCAATTGGAAAGATCCGGAAACTGAAGCAGAGGGCTGGACCGTTATCAATTCTCTTCGCGGGGGTGCTGCCGGAGGCGGAACAAGAATGCGTGAAGGATTGGACATGAACGAGGTGTTGTCCCTGGCGAAAACCATGGAGGTAAAATTTACGGTTTCAGGACCTCCTATTGGTGGTGCAAAATCGGGAATAAATTTTAATCCAAATGACCCCAGGAA
>CBDUAW010000309.1:0-3516 GCA_965365215.1 uncultured Eudoraea sp.
CACTGCTTAAAGTGGCCACGGCCTCAAAACCAAAATAAAAAACAAAACATACTACCGTACTTAAGATAAAGGCAACGATCTGGTTTTCCGTACACGCCGAAATAAACAAGCCAATAGCCAGGTAGCTCATAACCAGAAAGAGCATGCCGAAATAAGAACCGATCACCAATCCCAGGTCTATGTTTCCCGAGGAGGTTCCCAACTCGGAAACAGCATAGGCGTATAGAAAGGTTGGAATTATTGCTAAAATCACCAGGGCCAGTGCTCCTAAAAATTTACCCGATATGATGGCCCAGAAGCTCACTGGTTTAATATAGAGCAACTCTAAAGTACCCGTTCTGCGCTCCTCCGCAAAACTGCGCATGGTAATGGCAGGAATTAGAAAGAGGAAAACCCAGGGAACAAGCTGGAAAAAATTACTCATATCAGCAAAGCCATAATCAAGCATATTGTAGGGTCCCTTAAAAACCCAGAGGAACAATCCATTGAGTAGTAAAAAAAGGCCAACGATCAGATATCCGATCGGGGTGGTAAAAAATGACTTTATTTCCTTCTTAAAAATTGCGTACATCGCTCTATTCCAGCGTTTGGATCTTATTTACACTCCAGGCTTCAGGTTTTTGAGCAAAAAGGAGTTTAGTCTTGCCCCAAACATTCTTGAAAAAATCTGACGCCCGGTACAACTCAAGATTTTCCTCCTTTTCCCATTGGCTGTATGTAAAAAAAATTGAAGGATCATTTCGGTCCTGGTACAATTCCAGAAACAAACACCCTTCAAAATTTCTGATAAAGCCTTTGGTTTCTTCAAAAATCTGCTCAAAACTAGCAATATTTTCTTTTTTTATGGTCAGTTTAACTATTCGAACAAGCATTTAGAGAAAATTTATAATAATCGTATCCCGATAGTCGAGCCCTAATAAAGTGGCGGCCCCACCAACCGTATTCTGATCGCTTTTATAAATGGCCAGTTCTATATAATCAGACGAATTGAACAGCGCCAATAAATCCCCTGGCCCTTTTCGTTTTAACTTATCCAGTTTAAAATTTACTATCTCACTATAATTGTTGTGAATGGCAGTGAGCTTTTTGTTCCTGGCATTGATCTCAAAATTTCTGCCATTTCTGTATGCTTCAAATAAACTCCTTTGAATATTGGAAATCACGTTCCCATAGTTGTCTATATAAATGACACTGCCGGTAATAGTTTTGCCATTATTAGTTATCCTGGGAGCAAATTCGCGGAGTTCCTTCAGCTGATCAAAGGGTTTTCCAACTACCTCCAGTTTTCCGCCCCTGGCGATATGGCAGGCAACCTTTACAAAAACATCCAATACGGGGAAAGAGCCTTTGGCAGGGTTAGGGATACTGATCTCAATTACCTTATCCGGCTTAATCTCCGAAGTGATGAGGCTTATAACGCCATTGTTGGCACTAATAAAGTAATGCCCATCTACATAAACCGCAATATGCCTGTTTTCCACAGTGGGTTCAGAATCAACACCCACAATATGGATGCTTCCTTTGGGAAAGGTGTGGTACGAATTTTTTAGGATATAAGCACACTCCTGGATATTGAATGGACTTATGGCGTGAGATATATCAACAATTTTGGCATCGGCTAATTCCTTATAGATAGTCCCTTTTATGGCGCCTACAAAATGGTCTTTTAGTCCAAAATCAGTAGTTAATGTAATGATTGCCATGCAATACTGTTGATATGTTTTTAGCTATGCAAACTGATTTTTTACTTAAGTTTGTTGCGCAAAATTACATAAAAAAATAGCGTACCGAAATTAGATATTCGGTATTCATCTTTAAAACTAATAGCATTTTTTGAACGAGCTGAGATTAGAACTTACCGAAATTAGTCCAAGGGATTTTTTTGGGCACCAAAATGAGAATATAGATTTATTGAAAAAGTATTTCCCTAAGCTTAAAATTGTAGCCAGGGGAAGCAAGATAAAAGTATATGGAGATGAGCAGCTATTGGATGAGTTCGATAAGCGATTTCAAATGCTCACTGCTCATTTTGCCAAATATAACACCATAGATTCCAATATTATTGAACGTGTCCTTACAAGCAATGGGAAGGAAGAACTCGAATCCTCCGAAGAGAGTAACGACGTGCTGGTTCACGGGGTAAATGGCCGTTTAATCAAAGCCAGGACTACAAATCAACGGAAATTAGTAGATGCCGTTGAGGTAAATGACATGGTATTTGCTATAGGCCCGGCAGGAACCGGGAAAAACTATACAGGGGTAGCTTTTGCTGTAAAAGCCTTAAAGAACAAACAGGTAAAAAGGATCATTCTCACCAGGCCAGCCGTTGAAGCCGGGGAGAATTTAGGGTTTTTGCCAGGAGATCTTAAAGAGAAACTGGATCCCTACATGCAGCCTTTGTACGATGCCTTAAGGGATATGATCCCTAGTGAGAAACTGACTCATTTTATTGAGAACGGAACCATTCAGATTGCCCCAATGGCCTTTATGCGCGGGCGGACCCTGGATCACGCCTTCGTAATCCTGGATGAAGCCCAAAACACTACCCATGCCCAGATGAAAATGTTCCTGACCAGAATGGGTAAGAATGCCAAATTCCTGATCACCGGAGACCCGGGACAGATAGATCTTCCCAGAAGGGTAATTTCAGGTCTTAAGGAAGCCTTACTCATCCTAAAAGCTACAGAAGGAATTGAATTCATCTATTTGGATGATAAGGATGTCATCAGACATAAGTTGGTGAAAAAGGTCATAGACGCATATAAGGATATTGAACACCAAAATTAAAAAGGGTATGGGAAATACGCTGATGACAACTAACTTTAATTTCCCGGGTCAGGAATCTGTTTACAAAGGAAAGGTAAGGGAGGTATATCGACTTAAAGGGGGATTGCTGATAATGATTGCCACAGACAGGCTTTCGGCATTTGATGTGGTGATGCCAAAGGGAATCCCTTATAAGGGACAGATATTAAACCAGATTGCCACCAAGATGATGGATGCCACTTCAGATATTGTTCCCAATTGGTTGGTAGCCACTCCGGATCCCAACGTAGCAATAGGCCATGCCTGTGAACCCTTTAAGGTAGAAATGGTGATCAGGGGATATCTTTCCGGCCATGCCGCGAGAGAATACAACGCGGGAAAAAGGACGTTATGCGGTGTTGCCATGCCGGAAGGGATGATAGAGAATGATGCCTTCCCAGCGCCCATAATAACCCCGGCCACCAAGGCAGAAAAAGGGGATCACGACGAGGATATTTCCCGAGAGGAAATCCTGAAATGCGGTCTGGTTTCGCATGAGGATTATGAAACGCTGGAAAAGTATACCAGGGCCCTGTTTAAAAGGGGAAGTGAGATTGCAGCTAAACAGGGGCTTATTCTTGTAGATACCAAATACGAATTTGGAAAAACCAAAGAAGGGGAAATTGTACTGATCGACGAGATCCACACGCCCGATTCTTCACGCTATTTCTATGCTGAAGGGTATGAAGAAAGGCAGCAGCGGCAGGAGCC
>CBDUAW010000310.1:0-3515 GCA_965365215.1 uncultured Eudoraea sp.
CCTGGTGTCCGCACCAGATCCTTCACAGATCGCTATCATTCCCTCCGCTTCCTACGGCCTGGCTAATGTAGTCAATAACATAAAGCTGAATGCCGGCGAAGAGATACTTTTGGTAGAAGAACAATTCCCCAGCAATGTGTACCACTGGCTACGTATTGCCAAGGAAACCGGAGCAATAATTAAAATGGCTAAGACCCCTAAGGGTTATTCAGACAGGGGCCGTAATTGGAATTTGAGTATTTTGGAAAGTATAAATTCCAAAACTGCTGTTGTTGCCATGCCACAGGTCCATTGGGCAGATGGCACCCTTTTTGACCTTGCGGCGATAAGGGAAAAAACAAAGCGGTTTGGAGCCTTGTTAATCCTGGACGGTACCCAAAGCATTGGGGCGTTTCCTTTCTCTGTAGAAGAAATAAAACCCGATGCCCTTATATGCGCCGGCTACAAATGGCTACTGGGACCTTATTCCCTCGGGCTTGCCTACTACGGGGATTACTTTATGGACGGCAAGCCCATTGAAGAAAATTGGATCAACAGACTGTACAGTGAAGATTTCAGAGGTTTAACAGCGTATCAGGAACAATACCAGCCAGGTGCTGAGCGCTTCTCGGTTGGGGAATCGAGTAATTTTAATCTGGTCCCGATGTTAAATGAAGCCCTGGACTATCTTTTGCAATGGAAACCGGAAGAGATTCAGGCATATTGTCATTCAATCTCAAAACCAACTATAGAGCGGATACGCGAAAAAGGACATTTTATTGAAGCAGATCAATACCGGGCAAAACATTTATTTGGTATCTATTTGAATACAAAGCAGGATCTCTCTGTATTAAAATCGGAACTGCAACAAAAGCAAATTTTCGTTTCCTTCCGGGGCGAGGCCATCCGGGTAAGTGGTCATTTATATAATACCATTTCGGATTTTGAAAATTTTGGTAGCTGTTTTTAATGAAAAAGGACCCTCCTTTTTAATCCTCCCATTTGTCAGTATATTTGCAAAAAGTATTACGGGTGACCAAATCCGCCATTGCGCAGCTTTTTTCACAGGTTCCTCAACTAAGGATTCTGCGGCAGGCTATTGCCTCTAAAGGAAAACTTGCCTTGCTTAACGGCTTACCCGGATCGTCATTTTCATTTATTGTTTCCAGCCTATTTAAAAACACCGAGGTTCCCTACCTGATCATTTTTAATGACAAGCAAGAAGCTGCCTATTACCTCAATGACCTTGAACAGCTTATTGGTGATAAGGACGTGTTATTTTACCCTGGCAGTTATAGAAGACCCTATCAGCTTGAGGAAACGGACAATGCCAATGTCCTTTTAAGAGCAGAGGTTTTAAACAGGATTAATTCCAGAAAAAAACCGGCCTTAATTGTTACCTATCCCGATGCCTTGTTCGAAAAGGTAGTAACCCGGAAAGAACTGGATAAAAATACCCTGAAAATAAGCGTTCAGGATTCATACTCCCTTGATTTTCTTAATGAAGTCCTTTTTGAGTACGAATTTCAACGGGTCGATTTTGTGACGGAACCGGGTGAATTCTCGGTCAGAGGGGGTATAGTGGATGTATTTTCCTTCTCACACGACGAACCCTACAGAATTGAATTCTTCGGAGAGGAAGTAGACAGTATCAGGACTTTCGATGTAGAGACCCAGTTATCTTCGGAACAAGTGAAACGCATTGCAATCATCCCAAATGTAGAAAACAAATTCCTTCAGGAATCCCGGGAGAGTTTTCTTAAATATATTTCGCCAAAAACATGTGTCTTTGTTAAGGATCCAGAAGTATTATTTAACCGAATCGACTCATTTTATGGCAAAGCTCAGGAAGCCTTCGGCAAACTTTCCGGTGAGTTAATGCACAATAAACCCCAGGATCTTTTTGTGGATAGTAAGCTCCTTTCAGGGCAATTTTTGGATTTTCCCGTGGTAGCTTTTGACGGTAAATCGGGAAATAATCGCCTTGATTTCCGGGACCAGGATACCGAACATATTTCCTTCCACACAGATCCTCAACCCCCTTTTAATAAAAAGTTTGATCTGCTGATAAAAACATTAAATGAACAGCAGGAAAAAGGGTATCAAAACATATTATTTTGTGCAACACCCGAACAGGCACAGCGATTCCACGATATTTTTGATGAAGCAGCTCAAGATGTCCATTACCAAACCATTGTGCTTCCATTATATCAGGGTTTTATAAACCACGATCTTAAAGTAGCCTGTTTTACAGATCACCAGATTTTTGAGCGTTACCATAAGTTTCATCTGAAAAATGGATATGCCAAAAAACAGGCCATTACCCTTAAGGAATTAAACAAGTTGGAGGTGGGCGATTATGTTACCCATATAGATCATGGTATTGGTAAATTTGGTGGGCTCCAAAAAATTGAAGTAGAGGGGAAAAAACAAGAGGCCATAAAATTAATGTATGGGGACCGCGACATTCTATATGTAAGTATCCATTCCCTGCACAAGATTTCCAAATACAACGGGAAAGACGGCACGGTCCCCAGGATCTATAAATTAGGTTCTGCAGCCTGGAAGAAATTGAAACAAAAAACCAAGTCCAGGGTAAAGAAGATAGCCTTTGACCTTATCAAAGTTTATGCAAAACGACGCTTAAGAAAGGGGTTTCAATATCATCCTGATAGTTATTTGCAACATGAATTGGAAGCTTCTTTTATTTATGAGGATACCCCAGACCAAAGCAAGGCCACCGAAGATATCAAAGAAGATATGGAGAGCCCTAGGCCTATGGATAGATTAGTTTGTGGAGATGTTGGTTTTGGAAAAACAGAAGTTGCGATCAGGGCCGCTTTCAAGGCAGTTGATAATGGGAAGCAAGTAGCTGTTTTAGTCCCTACAACCATCCTGGCCTTCCAGCACTTCAGAACATTTTCCGAACGTCTAAAGGAAATGCCAGTTTCCGTGGATTATTTAAACCGGTTTCGGACAGCCAAGGAAAAAAGGAACATCCTTGAAAATCTGAAGGAGGGAAAACTCGATATTGTTATAGGAACCCATCAATTGGTGAACAAAGCTGTGGCCTTTAAAGATTTGGGCCTCCTAATCGTTGATGAAGAACAGAAATTCGGGGTTTCCGTCAAGGATAAATTAAAAGCGATGAAGGAAAATGTGGATGTACTAACCTTAACGGCAACCCCAATACCAAGAACCTTACAATTTAGTCTGATGGCCGCAAGGGATCTGTCTGTCATTAATACCCCTCCCCCCAACCGCTACCCAATTGAAAGTCATGTGATCCGGTTTGGGGAAACCCAGATAAGAGATGCCATTACTTACGAAATACAACGCGGGGGACAAATATTTTTCATACATAACCGCATTGAGAATATCAGAGAAGTTGCCGGAATGATCCAGAGGCTAGTGCCCGATGCCAAGGTTGCTATTGGACATGGACAAATGGAAGGTAAAAAACTAGAATCCCTTATGTTGGCCTTTATGAACGGGGAATTCGATGTGCTGGTTTCAACAACCATTGTGGAAAGTGG
>CBDUAW010000311.1:0-3494 GCA_965365215.1 uncultured Eudoraea sp.
AGGAACTCCGTAATTAGAAAATGTCACCATAAGAGTATCTTCCGAACCACCAATAGCAACACAGGATACGGAAGCAGTAGGGAAGTCTGCTCCGGTGATCTCGCTAGTTACCGGACTTGCCTCGGCATTCTCTACTTTAAACAGTCTTCCGGTCTCCCCGCCAACAAAAAGGGTAGTGGTACCCTCTGGTGAATGTGGTGAATATTTTACATGTGTAAAAGGTGTTTCCGATCCTGAAAAGAAACGAAAAATAATTGGCAAAGAGTTCATTTTGGAGCGTGCCCTCCATTTTAGAAAAAGTAAGACTATCTTTTTGGGCGGTTAATTCAATGCTGCCATTTTCCACAATCACGGGGATATTGCCCTGTATTTTTTCAAAGAATACATAGTGTAATTCCGGGATGGCCATTTCTCCACTAAATACGAAGACCCCATTATCTACAGTGGTGGTATCTACATTCTCCAATCGATTAAATTCATTGGATTTTTTAAGGTATACCTCGGAGCCATTTTCTATGTCTCCAGTGATAGTCCCTTTAATTTCATAACCTTCGGGCCTGGACTCGCACGCCATAATGGCTATTCCTAAAATCAATATAGAAATGATCTTTTTCATGAAAACTTATTTAACGAAGTCAAAGGTACTTATATAAGATATAATAAAAAAAGCCCTTAACATTCTCTTTTGTCAAGGGCTTTTTATGGCGTGATATTCTGTTAGAACTGATATCGAATGCCCAGGGCAATATCAAAATCAAAATTATCAGAAAAGTCGTCATAGCCAATAAGGCCAATTTCCGGTCTGAAATCTAGAGAAAGCAACAGCGGAATATCAAAGTTATATTCAACGCCAATATTTCCGGCGCCAAAAACAAATAATCCACCGTCCAGCTCATCGTTTGGTATCGCGTCAAAATCAACGCTTCCCAGGCCGCCTCCTACACCGTAGTACCAATTAAAATTTCCATCTAGGGTATGTATCCATTGATAGACTGCTGCTAATTTGAACGCATCATAATTACGGCTATCTCTCCAACCAAGATCTAACTCCAGTCGATTGTACCGGGCAATGGACTTTTGGTAAGAGATTTCCGCTCCAAATCCATCACTGTCGCCCAGCCGCAGCCCAAGGGCATGGTCAGAGATTTCCTGTGCACTCATGGAAAGAGAAATAAAACAAAAAATTAAAGGAATTACTTTTAAAATTTTCATCGGTTCTAAGGTTTAAAGTTTAAAAATAGTCATCTCAGGATGACATACAGGCAATAAAAACTTAATTTAGGGGTCAAAAATTGTTCCAAATTGCAAAAAAATTTCTTCACAAATTTAAGTAATGCTTTAGAAGGATCCTTACATCTGGACAAACTTAGCAAAACCATTTATGCTACAGACGCATCGGTCTATAAAAAAATACCCGCTGCGGTAGCCTATCCCAAAAATGAGGAAGACCTGAAACAGCTTATTTTTTTTGCCAATGAACACAAAATGGGCCTGATTCCCAGGGCTGCAGGAACCTCCCTGGCAGGGCAATGCGTAGGAGAGGGGATAGTGGTTGATGTTTCAAGGCATATGACAAAAATTCTTGAGATTGATCAGGAGCGAAAGCAGGTAATTGTTCAACCAGGCGTAATCAGGGACGAATTAAACCAGCAACTGGCACCCTTTGGCTTGTTCTTTGGCCCCAATACCTCTACTTCCAATCGCTGTATGATAGGAGGGATGGTTGGAAACAACTCCAGCGGAACCACATCCATCCAGTATGGTGTTACCAGAGATAAGGTTGTGTCTATGAAAACCTTGCTTGCAGATGGGAGTACCGCCAATTTTGGTGATCTTTCAGAGGAGGAATTCCATGCGAAATGTAAGGAAGATACCTTAGAAGGTACTATTTACCGAAAACTACATGCTGAACTAAAGGATAAAGCTGTACAGGATGAAATTTTGGAAGAATTCCCTAAAAAGGCCATACATCGCAGAAATACCGGGTATGCTGTGGACGAATTATTAAAGTCTACGCTTTTTGGGGGAGGGGAATCTAAGATTAACCTTTGCAAGTTACTTGCCGGTAGCGAGGGTACCTTGGCAATTACCACAGAGATCACGCTGCAGCTAGATGACCTTCCGCCCCCGAACACTGCCATGGTGGTAACCCATTACAAGACGCTCGAGGCTTGTCTCTCAGACGTTGTTCCGGTCATGAAGCATCCTCTACACCTTTGCGAGATGATGGATAAGGTAATTTTAGACTGTACCAAGAATAACAGACAACAGCTAGAAAACAGGTCATTTGTCCATGGGGATCCGGCTGCGCTCCTTATGCTGCAATTAAATGATTCGACTCCCGAAGGCTTGGAATTGCAGTTAGAAAGCCTATTGAAGAGTATAGAAGAGGCAGGTCATAGCTATGCTCATCCGGTATTAAGGGGTAGTGATATCCAAAAGGCAATTACCTTAAGAAAAGCAGGGCTTGGATTGTTGGGAAATATGGTGGGGGATAATAAGGCTGTGGCTTGCATTGAGGATACGGCGGTAGCCCTGGAAGACCTCAAACCATTTATTGGCGAATTTACCGATATCATGCGGGGTTATGATCAGAAGGCCGTTTATTATGCGCATGCGGGAGCTGGGGAGTTACACCTGCGACCCATCCTGGATTTAAAGAAATCTGACGATATTATATTATTTCGGGCGATCACTACTGATGTTGCGCGACTCACAAAGCGGTACAGGGGCTCTTTCAGTGGGGAACACGGAGACGGTATTGTAAGGGCAGAGTTTATCCCCATGATGATAGGAGAGAAGAACTACGAACTACTAAGGCGGATAAAAGGCTATTTTGATCCGAATGGAATATTCAATCCTGGAAAGATCGTAGATGCCTATCCGATGGATGAATCCTTGCGGTACCAGCCAGATAGGGTGGAACCTGATATAAAGACTGTACTGGATTTTTCGGACACACAAGGAATCCTGAGGGCGGCAGAACAATGCAATGGGAGCGGGGATTGCAGAAAAACGCATGTAGTTGCCGGTACCATGTGCCCAAGTTACCAGGCAACCAAGGATGAAAAGGATACAACCCGCGCAAGGGCCAATGCCCTAAGGGAAATCCTCACTACGAATACAAAAAAGAACCGCTTTGATTCAGAGGAATTGAGGGAGGTATTTGGCCTTTGCCTTAGTTGTAAGGCTTGTAGTCATGAATGCCCCAGCAATGTTGACGTTGCCACCCTGAAGGCAGAATTTTTATATCAGTACCAGGAGGTTCATGGGTACCCTCTGAAGAGCCGGATTATTGCCAACAATTACCGGTTAAATAGGATTGGCAGTCTTTTTCCCGGCTTAACAAACATGATATTTCGTAGCCCCTTCACCGGAAATATGATAAAGAAAATATCGGGAATTGCCAAAGAAAGAAGCCTCCCAACTATATCAAATTATAATTTAAGTAAGCACTTACAAAATGTTGTAAATAAGGATAATAGAAATGGTAG
>CBDUAW010000312.1:0-3486 GCA_965365215.1 uncultured Eudoraea sp.
AAACCGGCTTGCTAATATCTTTAAGGAATATCCCAAATCCGTAATCCTGGTGGAAGGACATACAGACAGTGCCGGACCGGACGAGTATAACATGAAACTCTCACAGCAAAGGGCAGAATCCGTAACCAACTACCTTATAGCACAAGGAATAGCCGCAGAGCGATTTACCACCAAGTGGTACGGGGAAGCACAACCCAAAGCCGATAATTCCACGGCAGAAGGCAAATCGAAAAACAGAAGAGTGGAACTGGGTATTATTGCCAGTGAAGCCTTAAAGGAAGAAGCTCGTCAGAAGACGAAAGGATAAACATTAATCTTTTTCTCTTGAAATCCCGGCCTTGTTGTCGGGATTTTTTGTTGGGGAATTGGTATCTTCATAAGGTGAATTGCTATGATGTGATAATTGTTGGGGGCGGACTGGCCGGGCTTACAGCAGCGATCCACCTGTCTGGGAAGGGGTATCGCATTCTGGTTTATGAAAAATCCTCCTATCCCCGCCATAAGGTTTGCGGGGAGTATGTTTCCCGCGAAATAATGCCTTATCTGAAGACTCTTGGGATTGAATTGCAGGATGCCAAAAGGATAGATACCCTTCAGTTTACTTCCCAAAATGGACATTCAACACACGCTCCTTTGCCTCTTGGTGGGTTGGGAATTAGCCGCTATGCCTTGGACAATGAACTATACCAGAGGGCGGTTAACAGTGGTGCCAAATTTGTTTTTGAATCGGTTGGGGAGATTCAATATCAGGATGATATTTTTATCGTTTTGTCAGAAGAAGGCAGGAAGCAAAAAGCCAAAGTAGTTATAGGAGCATATGGGAAAAGATCCCAACTGGATAAAAACCTAAAAAGGCCCTTTATAGCAAAGAAATCACCATGGCTGGCAGTAAAGGCCCATTATCAGCTACCGGAATTCCCGGAAAACCTCGTAGCACTCCATAATTTTGAAGGCGGGTATGCCGGACTGTCCAAGACCGAAAGCAACGCTGTAAATCTCTGTTATCTGGCATCCTACCATAATTTTTCCAATTATAAAGACATAAGACAGTTTAATGAGGCTGTGCTCTGTAAGAACCCCCATCTACAGGATTTTTTTAATCAGGCGGAGCCCTTATGGACAAAACACCTTAGCATTGCACAAATCTCATTCGACAAGAAAGAGGCGGTGGCTAATCATATTTTTTTTTGTGGGGATACCGCCGGGCTTATCCATCCGCTTTGCGGAAATGGTATGGCTATGGCAATTCACAGCGCTAAAATTGCCTCTGAATTAATTGAAACCTACCTGAAGCGTTCTTTCTTTACCAGAGCTCATATGGAACAGGCCTATACCAAACAATGGAAAAAGCATTTTAGCTACCGTATGGCGATGGGGCGAAAGTTACAATCGCTCTTACTCAATGGTATGATCCCGGACAGCCTCCTTTTTGGTTTGGCAAGATCGCCCTGGGTTATGAAGAAAATCATAAGTAAAACCCATGGTAAACCTATAGCGGTATGATCTACTTCAAAACGAGAACCAGGGAAAAGGAACTGATGGATGAGCCAAATATAGAGGCCGCCACCTTGAGTGCTGTGTTGGCAGATGTTGATCGCAGTAACCGCTGGCTTGGGGGGAATGCCATTACGCAAAAAGCAGTTGCCCGCTTACTTAAACAGTATCCAAGAAAGGAATATGTCATTGTAGATGTAGGTTGTGGTGAAGGCGCCATCTTGCGGCGCCTGGCCAACTACTGTAAGCAGGAGGGGATCAATGCCCGATTTGTTGGGCTCGATTTAAGTGAACAGGCTATTGATCTCGCAAGGAAGCACAGCAAAGCCTATCCTAATATTTCCTTTTTACAGCAGGATATCCTGGAATTAAACCCATCAAATTTTGAATGCGATCTATTATTGTGTACCCTCACCATGCATCATTTTTCGGATCAGCAACTGCCGGTATTCCTTGATAAATTCAAAAGTTTAGCACGTATTGCCGTCATAATTAATGATTTACAGCGCAGCAGGATTGCGTATTATTTATTTAAGGTGTTTAGTGCTATTTTTATCAAAACAAAAATTGCAAAACACGATGGACTAATATCAATCCGGAGCGGGTTCCTGAGAAACGAACTTGAACTTTGGACGAAAGAAATAATCAATTTCCATCACGAAATTACCTGGAAATGGGCTTTTAGATACCTCTGGGTGATGCGGGTCCCAAATATGACTAAGAAATGAATAGAGTAGGCGTGGTGGCAGTGGCTAAAGAGCTGCCAGAATATTCCAGGACAACAAAAGAGATCCTGCCGGCAGTTTCCTTATGGCTCAGCGGCCAGGAGGATCGGTATAGGCGAAAGGTGCTCAAAATATTTGAGGGGGCAGGGGTCGACAAGCGATACGGGATCATGGACATGGAAGAAGTATTCACGGCAAGCAGCTTTGAAGAAAAGAACGCCATTTATGCCAGGGAAATGAAAACGCTTGGCATTAATGTGCTCCAAAAAGCACTAACAAAAGCAGGCTGGGATACGGATTCCCTCGATATCATCATAACCGTAAGCTGTACAGGTATTATGATCCCATCACTCGATGCATATATCATTAATGCGCTGGGATTACGGGAAGATATTCTGAGGTTACCGGTAACAGAGATGGGCTGTGCCGCCGGAGTGTCTGGTATAATTTACGCAAGCCAGTTTTTAAAATCGAATCCGGGTAAACGCGCAGCTATTATTGCGGTAGAAAGTCCCACCGCCACCTTCCAACTAGACGACTTCTCCATGGCTAATATGGTTAGTGCTGCCATCTTCGGAGATGGGGCGGCCTGTGTTTTGTTATCTTCTGAGGAGGATGCACCTGGACCCAGAATTCTGGGGGAGGATATGTATCATTTCAAAGATGCCACGCATTTAATGGGTTTTGACCTGACCAATAACGGATTAAAGATGATCCTGGACCCTGCAGTACCTGAAACGATTGCCGAACAGTTCCCGGATATTGTCTATCCCTTTTTGGAGAAATACGGATCAGGTATTGAAAAGGTAGACCATTTGATTTTCCACCCGGGCGGACGTAAGATTGTCCAGACCGTAGAAGAACTTTTTGGAAAAATGGGTAAAAGCATAGAAGACACCAAGGAAACCCTACGGCTCTATGGAAATATGAGCAGCGTTACCGTGCTTTATGTATTGGAGCGTTTTTTGGAAAAGGAAATTCCAAGGGGGGAACAGGGACTCATCCTGAGCTTTGGCCCGGGATTCTCTGCACAAAGGGTACTTTTGGAATGGTAACAGTAAAATAGGTGAACAATACGGATCAAAATATGGAAACCAGAGAGTGGTGCCTTATCCTTGGCGGAAGCAAGGGCCTGGGCTATGCAAGCGCTAAGAAAATGGCGGAGGCAGGATACGGGCTTATCGTGATCCATCGCGATCGCAAAACCGATCTTGAAATGATTGATTCGCGCTTCAATGAAATCCGAACTTCAGGAGTACCTCTTTTT
>CBDUAW010000313.1:0-3471 GCA_965365215.1 uncultured Eudoraea sp.
CAATAATTCAAAACGCATAGCGCCGGGATCACCAGGCAATAGGCAATGAGATTCCCATAAAATCCTTTGATCGCTTCTACCTTTTCCTTGGCTTTCTGATACCGCTTATCTTCGATATACATCTTTGTGGTTTCTACTACGTTTTTCTCCCGGGTGAGCATGGGGAGTTTTACCAAAAAATCGCGCGTACCTTTTTCAATTTCCATCTTCCGGTCCGAAAGGATACTATAGCGCTGCTGAATATTCCGCAGTCCTACCCCACTACTTTTCTTCACCACCTGCTTCTCCTGCAAATTATTGCTAATCACAAGGGTTCCGTTCTCCTCATAAACCTTAATATGTAGGGGTTTACTCGCTGTTACCACATTGTGCTTTACGGCATTTTCGAGTAGGAGTTGCAGCGACAAGGGCACTATCTTGGCCTCCGGATTAGAGGCCTGTTCCGGGATGTCAAAAACGATACTATCCTCAAAACGCATTTTCAGAAGTCTTACATAGGTCTTGGCAAATTGGAGTTCCTCATCTACAGTTACCAGATCTTTATTTTTCTGTTCCAGCACATAGCGATACACTTTGGAAAGCGAGGTGGTAAACTTCTGGGCCTGGTCAGGGTCTTCCTCAATAAGACTGGTAAGTACATTTAGGCTATTAAAGAGAAAATGAGGATCTAGCTGATTTTTCAGGGCATCAAATTTCGCAGAAGCCGTACCTGCGATTATCTTTTGTTCTTTTACCCGCTTATCCTGCCACGCTTTGTAAAAATGTACAGCGTGAAAAAATACCGTAGCTACGAGGGTAATGAGCAATGCCACGTAGTAAGAAACAATTCTTTCGCCTTCTACAAACTCTGCAAAGCTTTCCCCGGCCAGGTACATTTCGGTAAAGATCCGAACCATAAATATCCCGAGCATGGTCCAGATTACCCCACCAACTGCCCCGATCAGCAAGCGGTAACGGGCATATTTTTTCCAGGTTACCTTTTGATTAAGGTAGTCGAACCAGGTCACATTTATAAATGTTAGCACAATGGAGTAAAGCATATAACTCCCCACATCTTCCAGCAAAGAACGCTCAAAGGCCAGTTCTCTGCTTCCCGAGAGCACTTGTATCCCAATGAATACAAAGGATAGAACCGATCCCACCAGGAAACCGATTGCTACTATTTTTGTAAGTTTTTTATACATGCCTATGATCTTCTCTAAAAATAAAATTACTAAAAACTTAGGTGGTAATTCTTGAGTTTTCCCCCTACAGTCCTAAAATAACAGCCAGGTGAGCAGGGAGCACATCAACACGATTATGGCAAATACTAATTTCATATGAGTAAACTTTTTGGCAAAATTGACAAAGCCCTACTGTTTTAAGAAATAAATTCAACTCAACTGTTTAAATTGATTTCTGAATTGTTTAGTTAACAAGACAATTTGGTTCGCCCTGGTCCTGTTTCCAATTTAGTTATCTTTAAAGCCTAATTAATACTATGTACATCCCCCCAAAATACAGAAATGAAAACCTCAGCGAGGTACTGGGATTCCTAAAAGAAAACTCCTTTGCCATCCTGGTGAGCCAGGTAGAAGGCAAACCCTGGGCTACACATATTCCCCTTGAATTGGAGACCGACAAGCAGGGCAAATCCTATCTGGTAGGTCACATTGCCAAAGCAAATCCGCAGTGGAAGTATTTTGACACCAAAAACCCTGTGCTTGCGATCTTTAACGGGCCCCATGCCTATATTTCCTCTTCCTGGTACCGGGATGAAGAGGTGCCAACCTGGAATTATGTCGCTGTTCATATTTACGGACAACTGGAGGTGCTAGAGGAAAATGCCGTCCTTGAATCCTTACACAAACTGGTTGATAAGCATGAGCAACAATCCAAAAACCCCATTTCACTACACCATATGTCTAAAAACACCATGCGGCAAATTAAGGGTATTGTAGGTTTCAGGATTAGCATTGATGAGGTGCAGGCCGCCTACAAACTTTCACAAGGAAGGGAAGAAGATCATCTCCGGATCTCAAAAGAACTAAAGGAGCGTGGTGGCACCCATGACCTGGATATTGCGAAACGCTTCAGCCCTTAAATAATTTCCAACATTCATTAAATAAGGAATACCAGCCTTAGCTTAAATGGTGTGCAGGCGTGAAAGTAATTGCTCCTTGTACGAACGACTCACAGGAATGGTCTTTCGGGCAATCTCGAGATGTCCATCCGCTACTACATCCAGTTTGGCAATATTCACCACAAAGGAGCGGTGTACCCTGATAAACCGGCACGTATCCAGTTCCTCTGCAATGGTTTTAAGGGTACAAACTACCAGGAATTTCCCTTGTGAGGTCACAATATGACAATAGTTGCGGTCTGCTTCAATATATAAGATCTGATCCAACAGCAGTTTGATCATCCTTCCGTTATGGCGAATAAACACCCGGTCGTCCATCACCTGCATCTCATTTAATTCCCTGATCATTTCAAGCTTGGATTCCTTGATTTGTCCCTCCACAAGGGCAATGGTACGTTGCAGATCCAATTTATTAAATGGTTTCGAAATAAAGGCTTTGGGATGCGTTACCTTGGCACGGGAAAAAGTAGCTTCATCATTATTAGCCGTAAGATAAATCACCGGAATCTGACGGTCTTTGTGTATCCGCTTCACTGTTTCCACCCCATCAATTTCTCCTTTAAGATTGATGTCCATTAAAATGATATCCGGGGTGTTCAGTCTGGCGTGGATCACTGCCTGCTCCCCTCTTGATTCAATCCCTGTGACCTCGTAATTGAGGTTGGTTAGTTGTAATGATAAATTGGCAGCGATGATCATATCGTCTTCCACAATCAGAATACTAGTCTTTTTTTCCATTTCAGGCTGCTTTGTGTAATTGAAATTTAAAGAATACCGAGGTTCCCTGTTCTACAGATAGTTTCATTTTTCCGTCCAATTGCTCGGTAAGCAATTGGATCAGCTGTGTTCCGAATCCCGTACCTCGCATATTGGTAATGTCTTTGCCAATACCATCATCGGTTACCTTAAGATTCAGCTGGTCACCTTTTTTCTTAAGGCTCACGGTAATTATACCAGTGTCCCGGTTCGGATAAGCATATTTAAGGGCATTTGTAACTAATTCATTTACGATCAAACCAATGGGGACGGCATGATCCACATCGAGCTCAAGGGGGTCCATTTCGCAGTGCATAACTATCTTACCCTCCTTTCCGAAGGTATGGATGATATAACGTCCAAGGTTTTCAAAATAGTCCTTCATCTCAATGTGTGAAAGGCTTTTCCCCTGGTAGAGTTTCTGATGTATCATACTCATACTATGTACGCGCTGTTCACTTTTTTGCATGGCATCAGCAATCTTTTTATCCTTTATTTGTGCAGATTGTAAGGAAAGTAAACTGGATACAATCTCAAGATTGTTCTTTACCCTGTGATGGATCTCTTTTAAAAGGTACTCTTTCTCTTTGTTC
>CBDUAW010000314.1:0-3470 GCA_965365215.1 uncultured Eudoraea sp.
TCGAAATGAATAATCTTAGCCTGCTTGGCATAGGTGTCCAAACTCCCGGTAACCCGGTCATCAAAACGCATACCGATGGCGATTAGCACATCGCATTTGTTGGTCAGAACATTAGGGCCATAATTTCCATGCATCCCAACCATCCCCACATTTAATGGATGGTCTGTATTCATTGCCGATAATCCCAAAATGGTCCATGCTGCGGGGATACCGGCTTTTTCCACAAGCGCTTTTAAAGCTTCCTCAGCTTGTCCAAGAATTACCCCATGGCCAAGGACAATGTATGGTTTTTTAGCCTTGTTGATCAAGGCTGCTGCCTGCTCTATTGCCCTCATATCAGGTTTAGGAACCGGATTGTAACTTCTAATCTTTGTACAGCGTTCATAAACAAAATCAAACTCCTCGAATTGCGCATTCTTTGTCACATCTATCAAAACGGGTCCAGGACGACCAGATTTTGCTATATAGAAGGCCTTAGCCATGATTTCCGGTATTTCTTCGGCCCTGGTGATCTGGTAGTTCCATTTGGTAACCGGTGTTGAAATGCCTATTATATCTGTTTCCTGGAAAGCATCTGAACCCAACAAATGCCTGGGTACCTGCCCTGTTAAGCAAATCATAGGGGTTGAATCAATCTGTGCATCCGCAAGTCCGGTAACCAGATTGGTTGCCCCGGGACCGGAGGTGGCTACGGCAACGCCAACCTTGCCGGTAACACGAGCGTATCCTTGGGCGGCATGTGTGGCGCCTTGTTCGTGTCTGGTCAGGACATGATGTAATCTATCCTGAAATTTGTATAGTTCATCATAAACTGGCATTATTGCTCCTCCGGGATAGCCGTATATTAGGTCTACACCTTCTGCGAGAAGGCAATGGATAAGGGCTTCCGCCCCACTTATCCTTATAGCTTGCTTCGGTTCAGATTTTTTATTTTTTGCCTTCAATGTTTCCATAGTCAAGGTTTTACTTCAATTCATAAGGAGGGCTTATTTCCTTACAGGGCCAGGCCCATTATTCCATTTCGTCCGTTACGCATCCCTCTGAAGCAGAGGATACGGTTTTGGCATATTTATAGAGGCTTCCCCTTTTCACCTTCAGAGGAGGCCGAACCCATGCTTTTCTACGGCGGTTCAATTCTTCATCTGAGAGTGCCACGGAAATACTATTTTTTTCAGCATCTATGGTGATCATGTCCCCATCTTGCAACAAGGCAATTGCGCCTCCTTCCTGTGCTTCCGGCGATACGTGTCCCACTACAAAGCCATGAGTGCCTCCAGAGAATCTTCCATCGGTAATAAGCGCCACATCTTTGCCAAGACCAACTCCCATTATGGCTGCTGTAGGTTTTAGCATTTCAGGCATCCCCGGACCTCCTTTTGGCCCCTCATATCGGATCACTACCACATTGCCCTTTTTTACTTCCCCTGCACTTATCCCTTTGTTAGCAGCAAATTCATCTTCATATACTTTTGCCGGACCTGTAAAGTGCAGTCCTTCTTTCCCAGTGATTTTAGCAACGGCGCCTTCTTCTGCAAGATTCCCATATAAAATTCGCAAATGGCCGGTCTCCTTAATTGGTTCGTTTACAGGGTGAATCACTTTTTGTCCCGGGCTTAATCCAGGTAATTCAGCCAAGTTTTCGGCAATGGTCTTCCCAGTTACCGTAAGACAATCTCCGTGCAGCATCCCATGATGAAGCATGAACTTCATTACAGCAGGTGTACCACCTACCCTGTGCACGTCTTCCATCAAAAACTTTCCGCTGGGTTTCAAGTCGGCCAAAAACGGCGTGGTATCGCTTATTTTTTGAAAATCATCCAGGATGAAATTCACATTGGCTGCTTTGGCGATTGCTAGGAAGTGGAGAACGGCGTTGGTTGAGCCTCCCATTAGGGTTAAGAAACGTACCGCATTTTCCATGGACTTACGATTGATAATATCACTCGGTTTTATATCCTTTTCCAGTAAATTCCTAAGGGCAATCCCCGCCTTGTAACAATCTTTGTTCTTATCAGAACCAATAGCCGGATTGGAAGAAGTATAAGGCATGGACATCCCCAGGGCTTCAATTGCTGAAGCCATGGTATTTGCTGTATACATACCGCCGCAGGCACCGGCTCCAGGACAGGCATTTTGAATAACCTGTTTAAATTCACTTTCCTTCATAGTGCCGGCCACTTTCTCACCCCAGGCTTCAAAGGCGGAAACTATATCGAGTTTCTTATCCCCCAGACATCCGGAAGCAATAGTACCCCCATAGACCAAAATTGAGGGCCTGTTTAGCCGTATCATAGCCATTAAGGCACCCGGCATATTCTTATCACAACCAACAACAGTAACCAGCGCATCATAGTTCATAGCCTGAACCACTGTTTCCATTGAGTCCGCAATGATATCTCTGGACGGTAGGGAATATCGCATCCCGTAGGTACCCATAGAAATCCCGTCACTCACTCCAATGGTGTTAAAAATCAAACCTATGAGATCTCCATCGGCAATCCCCTTTTTTACCTCCAATGCTAATTGGTTAAGATGCATATTACAGGGGTTACCTTCATAGCCAGTACTTGCAATTCCGACCAGGGGTTTTTTCAGGTCCTCATCGGTTAAGCCAATGGCATGAAGCATAGCCTGAGCTCCAGGTTGCGTGGGGTCCTGGGTTACGTTTTTACTGAATTTATTTAATTCCATATAGTTCCTGGGTTCAACACCAATGAAAAGATGCAGTTGTATTAAGATTCAAAGATAAATTTTTCGCTTTTTCATTTTTTTTTATCGGGTACCAGCCCTCAAATTCAATACTAAGATTATGATGTTATAGGTCTGATAATCATGTATTTAAATAATAAATTTATATCATATCCACTGGGGCTGGATTAGCAGCATATTTACTAATTATTGCTTATTTTCACGCATTTTAGGCCAAATTAAACCCCGGTAACCCAAAATCAGATACCCGAAATATGCAAAAGAAAATGGAGAAATCAGTAACGGAAGCTATCGCCTTCAGGCGGTCTGTAAGGAAATATAAGGAAGATGAGCACCTGGATCCGGAAAAGGTGAAGAAGTGTTTGGAAAATGCCAGCCTGGCCCCGACCAGTAGCAATTTACAGCTATGGGAATTTTACCATATAACTGATCCTGTAATTATGGGAAAAATTGCTCATGCCTGTTTCAACCAGCCTGCGGCCAAAACAGCAGATCAATTAGTTGTTGTGGTTACTCGCAAGGATTTATGGAAGAAAAGGGCTAAGGCCAACCTTAGCTTCCTGGAATCCAGTTTTGCCAAAACTTCTAAAAACAACTATTCAAAAAAGGAAAAATTTGCCCTTTCCTATTACAAAAAACTAATCCCTTCCCTTTACTCAGAATTCCTCGGGATACTAGGCTGGATTAGGTATATAGTTTTTAGCGTTACAGGTTTTTTCCGTCCTATCTACAGGCAGGTTCGTTTGTCTGATATGCGTATT
>CBDUAW010000315.1:0-3461 GCA_965365215.1 uncultured Eudoraea sp.
AAATAGGGACCCCTTCTCCCTTTTCACAAATATTCGCCGTCTTCTGTGAGTTTTACGCGCATTACTTTATCTCCATTTTGAAGCTTTACCTTAAAGGATTTTTTTGCGCCCTTTTTATCACTGAAGTTAACACGGTAAACATCACCTACAATTTCCCAGTTTGGAAATCTCTTTTCTATAGAGGCTCTAACCGCAACCGGTAATTGGATGTCTTTAAAACGCTCAATGGTTCTTAAAATCTTTCCATTGGCATCATAAGCAGCTACTATTTTTCCTTCAGGGATGTAGAATGAAATATTGTAGTAGCCAAAGTCGTCCTGATAAAAGTCCGAATCTTTTACGTCATAGGCAGCCACCTTACGCTGTAATAGTTTAACAGGAACTGCTGCTTCGCTATTGTCGGTTTGATTCAGGTATTTGTAATTTACAGCAGTAACGACTACTTCTGACAATTGTTCAGTTTTCACAACCTGTGAAAACAATGAGCTGGTGAAGCCCAACACAAATAAAAAAACAACAAATTTTTTCATGATAAAAGATCTTTAATAGTTAATAATTAGGATTAATGGGGATCCAATAGCCTAAAGATACTTTTGGACCAAGGCATATCCTATGATGTGCATCATGTAGGGGAGGGATTACGGTAAACATGCAAAAGGTCCTGTTTCTAAGAAACAGGACCTTTCGTATCCACAATACAGCTTCAGTGGATGAAAACTTAACTTAACTTCCAGTCTTATAGGAATTCTCCGTCTTCGTTCATTTTAACTCTCAGGGTCTTATCACCATTCTGTAATTTAAGTTTGTAGGTTTTCTTGGCGCCTTTTGCTTCAGCATAAGATACACGATAGACATCGCTAACGACCTCCCAGTTCGGATATCTTTTGAGCAAGGCTTTTTTCACTGTATTGGGAAGACTTACATCTTTAAATTTTTCAATAGTCCTGATGATTTCTCCGTTAGGGTTATACACAGCTACTAACTTTCCATCCGGAATATAGAACGACACGGTGTAATAATCAAAATCATCCTGATAATAATCCTTAGTTGTTACGTCATAGGCTGCTGCTTTTCTTTCCAGCATTTTAACTGGGACGGCAGCTTCTGAATTATCTACTTGATTCAGATATTTATAATTCACCGCCATCACAACAACTTCGGATAACTCTTCCGTTTTCACTACCTGTGAAAATACGGGGCTGGCAAGGCCAAGTACAAATAAACCAATGATAAATTTTTTCATGATACTGGATTTTAAATACTGATTTCTATTAATTAATGGTATTGAACTGGTGATAAATGTAAGGAAGGGAATTTTCTGACCATATGATCTTGGTCAGTTCCCCATTAAAAGATGATTTTGATCAGATGGCTTTTATGTACATTATTGCGAACGCGAAACCTGAGGAAACAGGGCAGTTTTTGAAATGATTTGTATAGGGCTAGTCCTTTAAAATTGGACTAAGGGTATCCGTTCCCAAAAATTTATCATCCTTGTTATAATACCAGGAGCGAATTTTGGGCATCTTAATACCTTCAATCTCTTCTTCTCCTTTAAGGATAATGTATTCTCCGTCATTTTTATCCTCCTCATGATAGAATTGATACACTTCCATGGCGTAGCTATCCGGATTGAAGTAGAAATACCATGTATCTTCCCCAACGGAGGCCTCATAGGTTACTTTGAGTACAAGGTAGTCCTTGCCTTTAAATTGTTTTTTGAGGACCTTGGGGGAAACCCTGGTCCCGGGATCCCTTAATTTCATTGGCAGACCATAGAGATAGGTGTAGTAGTCCTTCATGGTTTTGGCACGATCACAGTTTAATCTGTGGGTTTCCTTTTCTCGTTCTGTAAACTTACTTCTGCCATTTAGAAACAAAATACAATCTTCATTATCAAGAATCTGCTCTGTTATAATACTGTCTCGGGTGGCTTTGAGACGGAAATATTCCCCTGGCCTGTTAATCGTAATAATGCTCTCCCTGTCAGACCTATCAGGGGTACTCATGGTTACCATGAACGTACCATTAAAAGTATTCCAGTTTGCATGTGGATCATGATACTGAATAGCCTTTTCAAGGAGATCTGAACCACTTAACTCTTGTCCGGTTGCGGATACAGATAAAGCAAAAACCAGGAGTATGAGGGTGAATTTGTACATCAGCTTGAATTTCTTTTACTAAAGATACGCAATCTCATAACTTTACATTAAATTAACATTTCCCTAATAATAAGCTTAAGAATTAGGATTTATGAGTTACGGGTTCACGGACATTTTACAGTTAATTGGCGCCTTAGGCCTATTCCTATTCGGAATGAAGGTTATGAGTGATGCCTTGCTCCAATTGGCTGGTAACAAGATGCGCTCTATTTTGGCTACAATGACTTCCAATCGTTTTTTGGGAATCACCACAGGATTCTTAATTACATCGGTAATTCAATCTTCTTCCGCGACCACGCTGATGGTAGTTAGTTTTTCCAATGCTTCTTTGCTAACCTTACCTGAAGCCATCAGTGTTATTATGGGGGCTAATATCGGGACTACCATCACGGCCTGGTTAATTACCATTCTGGGTTTTAAGGTAAGCATGAGTAGCATTGCACTTCCTCTGGTGGGGTTTGGGTTTCTTTTTACCTTTTCAAAGAAGGAGTCTACAAAAAACTGGGGGGGCTTTATTATTGGATTTGCAGTCTTGTTTATCGGTTTGCAATTCCTCAAAGAGGCCATGCCTAATATTAACGAAAATCCCCAGATGCTGGAATTCCTGAGCCAGTATACGGAAGGGGGTTTTGGTTCTGTGCTGCTTTTCTTGTTGATTGGTACAATCTTAACGGTACTGATCCAGTCTTCCAGCGCCACCATGGCACTGACCCTCTTGATGACGGCTCAGGGATGGATCCCATTTGAGCTCGCCGCGGCAATGGTCCTGGGGGAAAATATAGGGACTACAATTACAGCTAATATAGCTGCATTTGTTGCAAATTTTCAAGCAAAACGAACGGCAAGGGCCCACTTTATATTTAATATTTTAGGAGTCATCTGGATGCTGATCCTGTTCTATCCTTTCCTCAAAATGATTAGCTGGCTAACGCAATGGCTGGGTTCTCCATCGCCCCTGGTAGACGCGGCGACTATTCCGATAGCAATATCCTTGTTTCATACGGTCTTTAATATTCTTAACACTTTTATATTGGTGTGGTTTATTCGTCCCATCTCCTGGTTAGTTGAAAGAATGGTTCCCGAGGTTATTCTCCCGGAAAAGGCGATAGAGGAGCCCAAATTTTTAAAAGAAGAGATGCTAAAATACCCTGAAACGGCAATTGCAACATTGGTAAAAGAATCAAAATATCTTTATAAAAAGACCATTTTTGAAATTGTTGCTCATGCTCTAAACATCCATAGGGAAGATATTATGTCTGATATTAAGGCTAAAAAAGTAGTCAAAAAATCAGCTTTGGG
>CBDUAW010000316.1:0-3449 GCA_965365215.1 uncultured Eudoraea sp.
CCCCGTTATTCACGGTGTATGTTTTCTTTGAGGTCTCGGATGCAATGGTGTCTATTCTCTTTTCCAGTCCTCCGGAAAAATTCGACATTTCCTGCGCATTGCTCTGACTGAGGGCAAAAATCCCGATTATACTTAGTGCTATTTTTAGATATTTCATTCTTTTTAAATTTTTTAGATTATACAATATTTTATGAAGTATGGCTTGGTCTAGTTGTTTGAGAAGGTTTCCGCCATCTGGGGTGCTTTTGCCTTTACCTTTAAGTTGTTGCTGAAGGCCAGGGTGCGAATCGGGAAAGGAATATTGATTCCATTCTTATCAAAGGCCTTTTTAATTTCCTTAATTACTGTATTCCTGGCTTGGAATTTTGCTACGGCACTCTCGCCTGTTACGTAAAAACGAGTCATAAAATTGATAGAACTGTCTCCAAATTCCTGGAAGTAAAATTCTACTTCTTCCGTGGATTCTACCTGGTCTATTGCTTTAACGACGGTTTCCTTTGTTAGTTCCTCAACCCTATCGAGGTCAGATTCATATCCTACCCCGCAATTCAGAACTACCCGCATTTTCTTGGTCAGGGTGTAGTTTTTTAAGGGATTCTCCAGGATAGTTTTATTCGGAACAATCACGGTATTGTTGTCTGCTTCCCTAATGATAAAGTTGTTCAGGTTTATCCTGATGACTTCTCCCGCATAGCCATTTGTCTCTACCCAATCGCCCAGGCGTATGTTTTTTCTAAAGGATAATACTACTCCTGAGATGGTGTTAGACAAGGTGCCTTGAAGGGCCAGACCTACTACCAGTCCGGCAACTCCTGCCCCTGTCAATAATGACATTATGGCGTTACTCAGATTCATTATGCTCAGGGCCAGAAAGAGTCCGGCGAGCACCACAAGAACTGAGGTTATTTTTGCTATTAAATTGGATATTGATTGCTTGGGAACCCTTTTACTTACTAATTTGGATACCAGATTACTTACATATCTGGAGGTAAAGTACGCCCCTAATAATACCAATACCGCCAGTACAATATTTGGTAGGTTTTCAACAAACAGGTTTCCCCAATTCTCCAATTTGTCAATTAATAGGGATAATGATAATTTAGCTTCTTCTTTCATTTGATATAGATTTATGAGTTAAACTTCTTTTAACGATCCTATATCTGTGACTTAGAAGGCGTGTACTTGATTTAGTTTTTCTGTTTTTTCTTTGTTCCAGGCGTCTAACATCCAGCTGATTTTCTCCATTTCACGGATGTACGCCCCTATGAGGTCTATTGTTCCTTCATCTTTGATCTCCGCTGCTTTTTCTACTACTACTGCCATTTGTTTAAGCAGTATGCTATGTGCTTTGAGAATCTCTTCTACCATCTCCGTATCCTTCAGGTTAATATCACTTTCCTTAATGGACGACGCCTTCAGATAATCGCTGAAATTGCTAACTGGATGATATCTTAACGTTAAAATGCGTTCGGCAATATCATCTATTTTGGTACGTGCATCGGTATAGAGCTCCTCGAACTTGTCGTGAAGATCAAAAAAGTTTTTCCCGCTGATGTTCCAATGGAAATTTCTCAATTTCTGATAATACAAATGATAATCAGCTAATAGTGTATTGAGTTCCTTCACATTGGGTAATAGTTTTTCTTCTTTGATATTCAAATAGTTCATTCTTCTATAAAATTTTAATTAAACAATATGTGTAAAATGTTGGAGGTGAAGTTTTGTATTTGCCGCCAGGAGGGCGACCAGTAGGCGGATGCCTAAAAAGTGTTTGTTTCCAGAACCAACACTAATAAATATAAAAGAATAAAGGATTTTCCCAAATGGTTTAACAATCGTTAACGGGAATTATGAGGGATTAACATAATAAATGTTAAAGCCAATTACGCCTTTTAAAAAATATTAACATTGCAATAAGGACAATCAACATTATCCCCAGTACAACAAAATATCCATATTTGAATTGTAATTCAGGCATATTGCTGAAGTTCATCCCATAGATCCCAGCAATGAAGGTAAGGGGGATAAAGATGGAAGCCATTATGGTAAGTACTTTCATAACCTCGTTCATCTTATTACTTACATTGCTCATATACATTTCCATGAGATTCATGGTCATTTCCCGGTGCACTTGCAAGGTTTCATTGATCTCCAAAGCATGATCTAGTGCATCTTGCAAAAAGTGCTTGGTATCCTCGCTGATCAACGGATTTTCGGAAGATATGAGTCGGTTAACCAACTCCCGCACCGGAGATACCCACTGTCTTACTTTCAGGACTTTTTTCTTTAACCGCTGAATTTCTTGGAGGGTATCATTGTTTGGATTTGCGTAGATCTCACTTTCAAGCTGCTCAATCCGTTCTTCAATATGTTCCATCACTATATAGTAATGGTCTATAATAGCATCTATAAGGGCAAAAAACAAGTAATCCGCACCTCTGGTCCTTATCCGTCCGGATTTTGTGCTAATACGCTGCCTAACGGTATCAAATACATCCTGCTCCACTTCCTGGAAAACTAGCACCTGATTATCTACAAGGACCAGTGCCAGATGTTCCCAGATCAAGGTTTGGTTTGAATTGAGGTAGATCATTTTGAAAACCGCAAAGACGTAATTTTCGTATTCATCTACCTTAGGTCTTTGGTGTGTATTAACAATGTCCTCTAAAACCAGGGGGTTCAGGTTAAAGCGTTTTCCTATTTCTCCAACAAATTGCACATCACTAAGCCCTATGATATTCATCCATCTGGTCTGGCCTTGGCCCGGCTTATCGCTTAGCTGTTCAATAGTAGCAAGGTCCGTTTGTATAAACTCGTCCTGGTCATAGTCTAGTGTAGTAAGATTACTGGCAAGGCCGGCCCTGGTTCCCATATAGGTCATTGTACCCGGAGCCTTCCCTATTTTGTGACGGATTTGTCCTCTTTTTTTGTTCTTTGAAGGTTGCTGTTGTTTTGCCAAGAGTTATTCTTTTTTTAAAGGTAGTAAATGATTCAGATGTTTGGTATAAAATCCTGACGGTGCAAGTACAAACCTGAACCAGGAGCAATATAATTTAATTCAAATTGGCTTCCTGCTATTAAAGATGCTTCCACCTGCTCCAGGCTTATCTGCCCCCTTCCCACCAAAACCAAAGCTCCCATAATCATACGAACCTGATAGCGCAAAAATCCTTTTGCAGTAACCCTGAGTAAGAAACTCTTGTCCGGGAAAAAATTAGCCGTCCACAAGGTATTCCTATCCAGGATACATGAATCTATTGTTCGTTCTAATTTTTTTTCAGTATTTCCTTTGATAGTATAAGCCCCAAAATAGTGAGTTCCCTTAAACAACTTTGCGGCCTTTCGCATGGATTCAATATCCAGATGGTCTGTGAAATTGGCCATAAAAGGGGCACAAAAGGGATGGTTCTTTTCACCAAAGGAAAAGAGGTAATGGTACTCTTTTAGTC
>CBDUAW010000317.1:0-3445 GCA_965365215.1 uncultured Eudoraea sp.
AGAAAATAATTTATGTATACGGGTAAGGTTTATCGTTTAAGAGAAATGGTAATGTGGACAAGGTTTGAGACCCTGCTGTTCCTGTTTATAATTCTGGTCTGGGTTGCAGCCTATTATTTCCTGGATTTGGAATGGTTCAGGATCCCCTGGACGCCCATGGCCCTAATTGGTACGGCCGTGGCCTTTGTGATCGGTTTTCAGAATAATGCGGTGTATGGCCGTATTTGGGAGGCTCGGAAAATCTGGGGCGGTATTGTCAACACTTCCCGCACCTTCGGTGTTTTTGTTCAGGACATGCTTTCTGGGGAACATATGAAAGAAGTACCACCACCTGAAACTATAAATGCAGAAACAAAAACCCTTACCTATAGGCATATTGCCTGGATGACAGCTCTGAGGCATGCTATGCGCAACCAGAAGAAATGGGAAACCACCAGCAGGCACAAAACAAATCAGGAGTGGGGCATACGTCCCCCGGAACTAACTACCCCTTTGGAGGAAGACCTAAAACCCTATCTCTCTGAAGCGGATCTGCATTACGTATTGGACAAGGACAACAAACAAACGGCTCTGCTATATCTGCAATCGCACCATCTAAAGAAATTAAAGGAAGAGGGGATGGTTTGGGAGTTTTCTTTTCTCGAACTGGAAGGGGTAATACAGGAATTGTTTACCCTGCAGGGGAAAACAGAAAGGATCAAGAATTTCCCTTATCCAAGACAATACGCTACCCTGAATCATTATTTTATGTGGTTGCTTTTACTGCTGCTGCCTATGGCAATGGTGCCTCAGTTTATGGATATCGGACAGGAAATAGCAGGGAACTATCCCTTTCTTGGAAAGATATTTATTTGGTTCTCCATTCCCATTTACATAGCCGTGGCCTGGATGTTCCATACCATGGAGCGGATAGGACGCACCGGGGAAAACCCTTTTGAAGGGACTTCCAATGATGTCCCTATATCAACCATATCAAGGGGAATAGAAATCGACTTAAGACAAAATATGGGGGAAGATAAAAGTAACATCCCACCGCAATTCCCAGCAGATCACGGGGTCCAGTTTTAATTCTTCTGGTCGTTTTTGGGCTTAGGTTTGGGAAGCCTTTTGGCATCCTTCAGGCTTTTGTGAATAATCCATTCCAATTGCCCATTTACGCTACGGAATTCATCGTCTGCCCACTTCTCTATTTGTTTAAACAGTAGCGGGTCAATTCTCAGCACAAAAGACTTTCTTTTGCTCACAAATTAACTATTTAAACTGCCGGCGTTCACCACCGGAATAGCCTCTTTATCTCCACAGAGCACCACCATGAGGTTGCTTACCATAGAGGCTCTTTTGTCATCATCAAAATCGATGATTCCATCTTCCGAAAGTTGGGTAAGTGCATCTTCCACCATTCCTACAGCACCTTCTACGATTTTCTTCCTTGCGGCTACGATAGCTACTGCTTGTTGCCTTTTCAGCATGGCACTGGCAATTTCCGGAGCATAGGCCAGATATCCTATCCGTGCCTCCATAACCTTGATCCCAGCTATAGCGAGTCGCTCCGTAATTTCCATTTCCAATGCCTCATTTACTTCATCCATTCCTGAGCGCAGGGTTAGCTCGGCCTGCTCATCGTCAAAATTGTCGTAGGGATAGGAGCCCGCAAGTTTCCTTACGGCAGCATCGGTCTGGACGCGGACAAACTCTACGTAGTTGTCTACATCAAAGGCCGACTTATACGTGTCCTTTACCTGCCATACCAGGATTACGTTGATCAGGATTGGATTTCCGATCTTGTCATTAACCTTTACCCGTTCGCTATCGAAATTACGGGCACGCAAAGAGATCTTTATTTTCCGATAGAAAGGATTGGCCCAGAAGAAGCCATTTTCCTTTACCGTACCCTTATAGGCTCCGAAGAGCACCAATACCTTGGAACTGTTTGGATTTACGATAAAAAACCCGACTAGCATCAGGAGTATTACCGGCACCATCAGCAGGTATAGAGGGTTTCTAGTATAGATTATTGCTAAAACCGTACCTACAATAAGCAGCAAGACTACCAATAACATAAAATAACCACTGCCTGCTTTTATTTCATTTTCCATAATAGTATCATTTTGATATCATAATAATACTAATTATATTATTGACTTCCAAATTATACAGATAAAAAAAGGTGGCCTGATTAAAGCCACCTTTTCAGTATAGTTGTCTATAAGAGCTATTTATGCAAGATCAAAGCGGTCTAGATTCATCACTTTGTTCCAGGCCTTTACAAAGTCTTTTACAAACTTTCCCTGTGCGTCATTCGCTCCGTAAACCTCCGCCAATGCTCTGAGTTCGGTGTTAGAACCAAAGATGAGGTCTACCCTGGTACCGGTCCATTTTAGCGCTCCTGTCTTGCGATCGCGGCCTTCAAATACCTCTTCATCAGCATCAACCGCCTTCCATTCGGTATTGAGGTCCAGAAGGTTCACAAAGAAATCATTACTAAGTGCTCCTGGATTCGCTGTAAAAATACCGTGTTTTGATCCATCCCAGTTTGCATTCAGGGCTCGCATTCCACCAACCAATACTGTCATTTCGGGAGCAGTAAGGGTCATCAATTGCGACTTATCTACCAATAATTCTTCTGATTTTACCGAGTACTTCCCCTTTTTGTAATTCCTGAAGCCATCAGCTAGTGGTTCCAGGGCCTCAAAAGATTCTGCATCGGTTATTTCTGCTGTGGCATCTGTTCTGCCCGGAGTAAAGGGAACGCTGACTTTCTGACCAGCATCCTCTGCTGCTTTTTCCACCGCAGCACATCCGGCCAACACAATTAAATCTGCCAGGGATACTTTCTTATTTCCACTCTGTTCCTTGTTAAAGGCTTCCTGGATCTGCGTAAGTCCATCGAGTACCTTGCCCAATTGAACAGGGTTGTTCACTTCCCAGTTATTTTGAGGTTCTAGTCGCACACGTGCCCCATTAGCCCCTCCACGGAAGTCGGAACCTCTAAAAGTGGATGCAGAAGCCCATGCCGCCGAAACCAGTTCTGAAGTACCAAGCCCGGAAGAGAGGATCTTTCCTTTTAAAAGTTCAATATCCTGCGCATTGACTAGTTCATGATCAACTGCAGGAATTGGATCTTGCCAGATCAATTCTTCCTGCGGGACTTCCGGCCCAAGATATCGGGAAACCGGCCCCATATCTCTGTGGGTTAGCTTAAACCATGCCTTCTGGTATGCCTCTTTAAATTCTTCAGGATTTTCCAGGAAATGTCTGGAAATTTTTTCATAAGCCGGATCCATTCGTAAGGATAGGTCTGTCACTAGCATAAACGGATCGTTTTTCTTTTCGGGATCGTGGGCATCAGGTACCGTTCCTGCACCGGCTCCGTCTTTTGGTTTGTACTGCCATGCACCTGCCGGACTCTTAGTAAGTTCCCATTCGTAGCCGAAAAGGTTTTCGA